>JAEWMK010000033.1 GCA_023457235.1 Bacillota bacterium | reverse complement strand
GAAGGAAATAATAGTTCAAGAGTAAGTACATTGCAAAGCCATATGAACCATCACCATACCATAATAATATTATGTAAACTAAAATAAAATAATCAAAACCAAAAATAAAAGCCTGCCCACCACTTAGATTAAATTCCAAAGATGGTGAGCAGGCATTAATTTTATCCTAGATTCTCACTTAAAACGGATACTCCCGGTCTTTTGTTTGAATGGATACCCATTTCGTTACTGTAAATTCCTCCACAACCCATGGATTACCAAATCGCCCTAGACCGCTCGCTTTATTTCCACCAAATGGAATATTCGGGGCATCGTTTACCGTTTGGTCATTAATATGAGTCATACCGCTATCAATTTGAAGTGCTAATGCTTCACCTTTTTGCCAATCACTTGTAAAAATTGCAGAGCTTAAGCCGTAGTCTGTATCATTGGCTAAAGTAATCGCTTCCTCATCAGATTCTGCTTTTATAACTGTGGCAATAGGGGCAAATAGCTCTGTCTGGGCCAGTTTACTTCCATTATCAACATTCGTAAAGACATAAGGTGTAAGAATGTTTCCAATCCGCTTGCCTTCTAAGGCAAGAGTGGCTCCTTCTCGTTTCGCTTCTTCAATATACCCCAGAGCTTTTTCGATTTGACGTTCATTAATAAGTGGACCAATCTCAACACTAGGATCACTTGGGTCACCAAAAGAAAGGGACTCCGCCCGAGCAACAAATTTTTCTACAAATTCATCATACTTGTCTTTATGAACAATCATTCGATTAATGATCATACAAATTTGGCCTTGGTGAATAAATTTTCCAAAAATAGCAGCATTTACGGCCTGGTCCACATCTGCATCAGACAATACAACGAACGGGCTGTTTCCACCTAACTCTAATGCCACTCGTTTTAGATTTTGACCAGCTATGGCACCGATATGGCGGCCGACAACTGATGAGCCGGTAAAGCTAATTAATTTTGATTTCGGATTCGTTAACATAGCATCGCCAATTTCTTCAATGTCTGTCAAAATAATATTCAAGACACCCTTTGGAAGACCGGCATATTCGAACGCTTTGGCAATAATTGAACCTCCTGATAACCCAACTTGAATATCTGGCTTATGAACCACGCTGTTCCCCAGAGCAATCGCAGGCGCAATATTTCTCATTGATAGATTCAAAGGAAAATTAAAAGGTGAGATCGACGCAATGACTCCTAACGGAATCCGGTGAATATGATTCAACTTATCTCCCGAACCCGGAACTTCTCTTACTTTATAAATCTCATCCGCATATTTAATCGATTCTTCTAAAAATTCTAAAGCCAAATGTAATTCGACATTGCACTTCAGAACAGATCCGCCCGTCTCCAACCCTAGTGTTCTAACAATATCCTCGCGGTTATTTTTCAAATACTCAGAGGCCTTTTCAAGAACGGTTCTTCTTTCCTCAACCGTAGATTTAGCCCATTCCTTTTGAGCTTTTTCAGCAATCGTAAATGCCTCATCCACTTGTTCCTTTGTTGCTAGCCGAACGGAGGCAATAGTAGAACGGTCATAAGGATTTAATATATCATAAATGCGGTTGCTATGTCCTTCTATCCATTCTCCGTTAATGAAATTCTTGTTCAATACCCCTACAACTTGCATGCGAAAACTCCTTTCAATTTCTAAAATTAAAGGCTGTCCAATTTGACGACGCTTTCATAAACAAATATATGAAGGGCAAACTATTATATGATTCTGATATAAAAAAATATAATAAAGCTAAGAATATCTAGAAGACAGAATAAAATAGGAAGCAAGGGATGAACCTCTTGCTTCCTTCATTTTTTCATGATATAGTAAATTTTATCTTCATTTTTCAATTAGAATGATAACAAACATAAATACCCAACATTATTGTACAACGAAATAATGTTAAAAGTCAAGTTTATTACATAATCATTTTTTGGGGGGTAAAAGTTAAATGGGAAATGAGTGGGAAAAAGAACAAGCCAGAATAAACAAAGTACTCGAAATTATTGATAATAATATCGAAAATATACAGAACAATAGCAGCGGGATAAAAAAAGATATTGTTGAAATCCGTAAAACATTTTGGAATGATGTAACGGTCAATTTCGATGAACCGGATGATCTTGGCGAAACTTTTACAAGCATTAAACAGCAGGCCGAAATGCTATCTGAACGGGAAAGAACACATTTTAAAATGGACCAGCGCATTAAAAGCCTTGTTAAGCTAAAACATTCTCCGTATTTTGGCCGCTTTGATTTTCAGGAAGAGGGTGAGGGCAGCCCCGACCAGATTTATATTGGTACGGCTTCTTTAATGGATGAGGCCGAAGAAAATTTCCTTATTTATGATTGGCGGGCACCGATTTCAAGTATTTACTATGATTATGCAACAGGTCCGGCAAATTTTGAGACACTGGATGGGACGATTGAAGGTGAAATTCTTTTAAAAAGGCAATTCATAATCCGCAGTGGCAAGCTGAAAGGGATGTTTGATACAGGAGTAACCATCGGAGATGAAGTATTGCAGCAGGTCTTGAGTGATAACGCCAATAATCAAATGAAGAGCATTGTTGCAACGATTCAAAAAGAACAAAATCAAATCATACGGAATGAGCGGAGTAGGCTTTTATTTGTCCAAGGTGTAGCAGGCAGTGGTAAAACATCGGCTGCTTTGCAGCGAATTGCGTATTTATTGTATCGTTTCCGCGGAAGTATAGAGTCTGATAATATCATGCTGTTCTCACCAAACCCGATGTTCAGTATTTACGTAGCTACGGTGCTGCCTGAGCTTGGTGATGATAATATGGAACAGATGACATTCCAAGCCTACCTAGAAGAAAGATTTAAAGATAAATATGATCTTGAAGATACGTTTGCGCAAATGGAATACGTGCTAACTGCTCCAAAGGATAAAGCGTATAAGGTCAGAATGGATGGGATTCGTTTTAAAGGAAGTAATGAATTTCTTGAACTGATTCATTCCTATGTTCGTTATTTATCAAACGATGGACTTATTTTTAAAAATATTAATTTTAGAGGAGAAACGATCATTTCCGCTGATGAGATTAAAAGCTTCTGTTATTCTTTAGATTCATCGATTTCCATCCCTAATCGCATAAGTTTGACGATGGATTGGCTCCTAAAGGAACTATCTAAAAAAGGTCGAAAAGAGCGTAAAAAAGATTGGGTGACTGAAGAAATACAGTTTTTGGATCACGAAGAGTATCAGAAAATATATAAACGCCTTCAGAAAAAACAGCTATTTACGGAAAATACGTTTAATGATTTTGACCGGGAACAAGAAGAGTTGGCAAAGTTAATTGTTAGCAATCGTTTTAAATCGATTAGACAAGCGATTAAGAGGCTTGAGTTTATTAATATGGCCGCTATTTTTTGCCAGCTATTTGAGATACCAGAGAGCACTCTGTCGATTGATAGTACCCTATTACCGGCAAATTGGGCTGACATTTGTAATCAAACGATTTCAAACACGAAGAAGAAGACATTATTTTTCGAAGATGCAACCGCTTATCTGTATCTGCAGGACCAAATAGAAGGACGAAAGCCGAACACATTGATACGCCATTTATTTATTGACGAGGCCCAGGATTACACGCCGTTTCAATACGCCTTTTTAAAACAGCTGTTTCCAATGGCTCAAATGACGATTCTTGGGGATTTGAACCAAGCTATTTTTTCCGAAACAATGGATTCACCATCGATTTTTTCGGACCAATTACGTGGGGAAGAAAAAATTGAAACTATTACTCTTACAAAAAGCTATCGTTCTACCCAACAAATTGTTGAATTTACAAAATGGCTGATTGAAGGTGGGAATGTAATTCAGCCCATTAACCGCTTGGGGAATAAGCCAATATTTAAACAAGTAGAGAATTTTGAACGTTTGTACTCTGAATTAGAGAATTGTATACATCATTTGCGGGAAAGCGGTCATCAAACGACTGCCGTTATTTGTAAAACAGAACAAGAAAGCAAAGAAGTGTTTAAACAGCTAAGCAAGAAGTTGGATGTAAAACGAATTGACAAAGAAACGCATTCATTTGAGCGGGGAGTCCTCGTCGTACCTGTTTATTTGGCCAAGGGGATTGAGTTTGATGCGGTCGTTATTCCGAACTGTTCAGAGGAACATTACGGCAGCCAAAATGAACAAAAACTCCTTTACACCGCCTGCACGAGGGCGATGCATGAACTTTATATATTTTCTGTAGGAGAAAAGAGCCGTTTAATAAGCGGGGTA
>JAEWMK010000032.1 GCA_023457235.1 Bacillota bacterium | reverse complement strand
ACAATGAACAACTTCCGAAAGAAAAAGAAGACCTGCAAGAGGTCTTGCAGTTAGTGTCCTCTGACATAGTAAATAACGTGATCGAGGATGAGGATGAAGAATATGATTATTAGGTTGCAAAATATTTAGCTCTTGAAGAAAGGATGAAGAAATTGAAATGTTTTGTTTGTAATGATCCTGGAATAGAGATGGTGAAAATTGCTGACGATGATGTAGTTTGTCCTATTTGTCATACAAGATTTGATTTAGACCATGCGAATCGTATAGAAAATGAGCTGAAAAAGAATGGTTATATTTCAATGTCTAACGAGTCATTGGCTGATCAATGGTCAAAATACTTTTTTAAAAAGTTTCCAGAACGAAAATTTATTAAATGGGGTATTAGTCAATGGACTTATATAAATGAGCAAGGCAAGAAGAAAGTTTTTGTTCAGCTTTTAGAGAGAAAAGAAAAGCTGAGAAATCAGCTTAATGAGGTTAATGCCATTTTAGGGAAAATTTATTGAACTTTAACTGTCATTGACTAGAAAGGAGGAGACCATCTTGAGTGTAGTGACACAAAGGAATGTGAAGGAAATAAGTGACCGCCAATTGATTGAACGGTATCGGAAACTTCAGCAGTATACGGACAATCGAAAAGCTACCTTTCATCCAGAAGTGTATTCAGAATTGATGTTTGAGCTAGAAATCGTGAAACAGAATTTAATGAAGCGTGGCAAAGCTGAAGTGCTAAGCCAGCAGTTAGTGCTAACCGGATTGGAAGCACCCAAAAAGGAAGAGTATGAAAAAATTGTTATTGAAAAACTTCGTGAATACTATCGGCAAACTAAACTTTATGAAAAGTTGCAAGTAGAGTACGAAAAGGGAATTGAACTGTTGTTTCCAAAGGTAACACCGTCCTATGCCAATCGTTCTGCTGTTACAACAACAAACAGTGAGTTTCAAAGTCGAACTGAACAGGCTGTGATTCAACAAGAGGAGCGAAAAGAATACATACTAGATGAACTGATGAAGCTCCGCAAAGAAATGGAAGAAATGGATCGGGCATTATTCAGGCTAGATGAACTTGAAAAGGAGTTTATAGAAAAGAAACATTTTAATATTCGGAACCCAACCGATACAGAGGTCATTGCAGATATGCCCGTAGAACGGACCAAATACTATGAGATTCGAAAAAGTGCGTATTTAAATATTGCTGAATCTCTTAGACTTTTGTGAGGAGGAAAGGGATATGAATTCTTTTACCTCCACTCATGATTGTTTTGTTGTATTGCCGGCTACTGGGAGCATCTATGCAACCAAAATTAGCTTTCAAAATCTATTACGACAAATAAAAGAAAAAGATCCTGCGGCAGCTGCACAAGTTTCCTATTTGCAGATAGAAAACAAGCTGACCGTCAAGATCTCAACAAATAAAAAATTCGAACTTAATTATAGCGAAGATACGGATATTCAACAAGACAAACACTTTTTCTCTATTAATTTGGAAAATATGGTAGTCAGACAGTTAATAGAAAGGCTTGCGAAACTATTAAATTGGCTGTTAAAGATTGATAAGTATCGATTTAAAGCAACGATTAAGGTTGCAAATAATCGATTAAGAATAGGGATTCATGAATCACAGGCAAATGTTCAAGCTGCGGCTCCCTCTGTGAAACCGGAGAAACTGCTTTTGATCGATGGATCCAACCTGCTGCACATTGGTTATTTTGCTACAAAAGCAAACGCACTTAGGAATTCTGAAGGGATTTATACAAATGGAGTATTAGTGTTTACACGGACCTTATTAAATTTTGTTAAGCAATTGCAGCCCACTCATTTGGCGGTGTGCTGGGATAAAGAGGGAAGCAATACGTTTAGGAAGGCATTATACCCTTCGTACAAAGCGCATCGAAATAAGAAGGATGAAGAGTTGGTTCAGCAGCTGTCAACGACAAAAGTGATGTTAGCCAAAATGAACGTCACGCAATTTGAAAGTGAAATGTACGAAGCTGATGATTTGATTGGTACCCTGTCACAAAGGTGGTCCAACGAAAAGAATAAGCCTTGTTACATCACGTCAAATGACCAAGATCTATATCAGTTGCTGGATAGCAATATTACACAAGTTACTCAAAAGAAAGGGCAAACCCTTATCTTTGGCAAAAAGCAATTTGAAAATGAATTTGGGATCCTACCGGAAAACTGGATTGATATAAAAGGTCTGCTCGGAGATAAAAGCGATAATATTCCTGGTGTCAAAGGGGTAGGTGAAAAAGCCTGCTACCCACTCATACAACTGTATGGATCGATTGATATGCTCTATCGGAAATTAGAGGAGCTGCAGGAAGGGGATTTTAAACGATACTATTTACCGTTATTGAACGGAAAGGAGGAGGCCTTCTTGAGTAGAACATTAGCAACCATCGTGACGAATGTTCCGGAAGTTGTGAATGAAGATTTAGATACACTGAAGTTAAACATTAACAAGCAGGCCATGCTCCAGGAGTTTCACCGGTTGCAGTTCAAATCTCTTCTACAGCAGATCCAGCAGGGGGCATATAGGGTGTCATAAGGTCGTAATTAATTTCTATTGCGGATTAAAGGAGCGATATTGATTGAAATTAAAAAAAGGTGATTTCCATACGTATTATGACTCTGGATTAGGTAATCCTTTCGATACTCAAGAAGTTATTCATTTTTGTGTTGAAAATCAAGAATTATTCAGTGATGAAATACTTCTTGGTGAAGGATATTGTTGGATGTGTGATAAAGAAGGGTTAGATCGATATTACATCTTTCGTTTTGATATAGATTCACACGTGGAAATGTTTAAAAAATACGTAAGTAAAGCAGCTGAGGTTTTAGAAAGCAGCGAAAATGATATACAAGATATTTCAGTTGTTATCTGCAAAAATTGCGGTAAGTGGGCTATCACTCATTAATACACTTTCTTTACAAATGGAAGGTGTAAGGAAATTGTTGATATGATTTTTCAAAATAAGGTTTGGGAAAGTGAACAGTCGATCCATATTGTTCATTAAAAAAATGGAAATGGAGGGATGAAAAATGTTAGAATCCGCTTTTAATGGAACGGTTTTAGAAGGTAGAGAAAGACGTTATACAGTCTTAAACGAAAGAGATATAAGAAAATACGGTACTGAAAAACAAGTGGAAGCTATTGATGAAATTATTGAGGTTATGAAACGTCATGGTCATTGGCGTTAATGCGTAGTTCGAAACTTTTATTCATCTGCTTGGTAGATTCAAAATGTGCATCTGTTCATTAAGTGAAGAAGGAGAGTGAAGAATTTGTCTGAGCGAAATTATTCTATTATAAAAAAAATCAAAGGACTTCTAGCATTAGCAAATAATAATAGCAATGATGAAGAGGCTCAAACAGCTTTTATAATGGCCCAGAAATTAATGTTAAAGAACAATATTACGATGGGGGAAGTTGAAGATATAAAAACATCCCAAGAAATAGAGGAAGGACAAGTAACTGTTCACAAAAAGCTTTTTTGGTGGGAAAGGGAATTATCTATTATTATTTCAAAAAATTTCAGAGTAAAAAACTTTATTAATTCTAAATTACTAAAAAATAATTTTCAAAGAAAACGAGCAATCATTTTTTTAGGCTATGAAAATGATGTTGCTTTAGCGAAAGAAATGTATTTATTAGCCTATGAAGTTATTGCTTTTTATTCAAAACGGTTTGTCGAAAATTATTGTGACACCAATGACCTTTCTAGAACAAAAAAGATTACAACAGAAGTCAAAAACTCATATATAAGAGGGTTTTTAGAAGGTTTAAATAATAAATTTGAACAACAAGTTTCGGAAATGAAGCAAGAAAATGCTCTAATGGTACTTGTCCCACATGAAGTTGAAGCAAAATATAATGAAATGTTTGAGGGAAAAAAGGGGTTAAGTTTCAAAATGCCCCCTATAGAAGAACTGGAAGCATATCGCCAAGGTTATACGGATGGGAATAGGATTGATTACACTAAATCAACAATTGATGATGAAATATTAACTTACTAATAATCATAGGTGATTAGATGAAAGAAATGATGGAATTAATAAAATCAATAACCAAAACAACTAAACTGTATCGTCAGCCTATGCGAATTGGTGAGGTATTTGAACATGATGGAATTAACTGGCTAATTATTGGGATTCAAAATATCGATATAACCTATTTTCAACTAAGGATTTCGTATATTTGTCAAAACTTAAATTTAGATTTTGTATATCAGCCAACATCGCATTCCCGTAATGATAATTTAGTGGAATTTGAATTAAGGATTAGGACAGGAAAAGAGCATATTTTAGAATCAATAACATTGGGACGAATGTTCAGAGATAAAAATCATAATCCTTATCAGGCCATCGAATACACAGACATTGAAATTAAACATACAGATATAGTTGTATCCTTCCTAGCCAGACCGATCAGACCTGTTGCTCGTAAGAAAGCAAAAGCAAAGCTAAGAAATGAAAAGATGAAAAAGCTAAAGTTAGAGATTCTTTAATATGCATCTCGATCAATGTATGTAAGTAAAACAGATTGTTGTTGTGGGGGCAAATTCATACTTTGTACCTCAGATTTATGTACAAGAGCAAAAGTAAATGCATTCTTTTTTAATTCTAAATTACCATTCCCATAAACCCATAAGATTTCATATTTGTCGTCATTATATAAGACATGATTGCCTATGTTCATACTAAAACTCCTTTTAATTAAATTCAGAAAAATTACCTATAAAATAATAATATTATTTTTTGAGTAATTTTAGAACCGAAAAAATTATGCGGAATACCGCAATTTTATTGCGGTGGTGTTGGCGGTTATAGTAAATGTCCTCCCCACGGGATAAAAAGAACATTTTAAAATTCAATATTTGTTACTACTTTCGAGTGATAATTTCATCTGTTATTAACACTTTTAATTCAATTAAATCTTGAAATCCGCTCGTTTTAAGATCCTTATTACTATGAATATATCTTTCTATACTTTCTAGAAGGCACTTTAATTCATAATTGGAAAACTGTTTTAATTGTTCTTTTATATTCATTGATTCACCCCCTTTCTATTAATGGGGAGGACAAAGAACATGCTACACATCTTAATTTGAGTAATTTGTTGGATTTTGGCACTATTTGTAAAAGGTAATGAAAAAATGTCAATGAATATTAAAAATATGACAGAGGAAGTTTAAATGAATCTCAATATATCTAAGAGGGATACCGAATGGGGAAAGCTTATTCTAACTCAACTTATGCCACATGACCCTATGATAGATCGTATTCTGGAATGAGGGATGTAGGTTGTATGAAGCAATTAACAATATTTGAAGAGAACTTTATACATGAGGACCCTTTGTATCAATCCATTACTAGTTTAAAAGTTTCAGAAACAATAATCCTTAAGGCAAAGGGAAAGCCAATTCGGATAGAATTTAAAAATGAAAAGTTGAAAATTCCCATTTATGAATATGAAACAGACCAGGAACATGGATTAGCAAAAGGTCTGGAAGACATCTATGAAATTTTGAAAACAATGATCGATGCAGAATTTAATAATCAGTTAATTTAAAACAAGTCAGTATAAACATCTAGAGAGAGGAGGATGAGTACTTATGGAACAAAAGTTTAAAATAGATGGTTTTCGTTTTCATCAAAAAATACTAGAATCATTTCGTTTAATGAAGGAAGGTACTCATCGTCCTCCTGCATCTGCCTATGCAGTATATTTATCAATGTTGAAGCAATTATACAAAGAGAACAACCAACGTGGTGTATTAAAGGAATATAACCTTGCTGCAGCTGCCAAAGAAATGAGTATTCCATATACCACACTTTATGGAGGTAAAAAGTATTTAGAAGAGCATCATTTCATTAAAGAAGAAATTCAAAATGGAATGCCTGTATTAATTCTTTGTGATGTTGAAAAATATAATACACCTGAATTTGGTAATGATCTTAACTATTTTCTGGTGCCCCTTGCCCTATTTGAAACTAATATCCTTTCAGAATTTGTTAGCCATTCTAATCCAGAAGCCATTGAATTAATGCTAGCTTTATTGAATCAATTCCGTGTAGGATTAGTAAAAAATATTGGGGAATTACATGATACATACCAAGTCCGTAATATGAAGAGTCTAAAGCAATTATTGAATAAAAACTCAAAGAGTGTTCGTTCAATTTTGGCTATATTAGAGGCTTTATTTGACATTGAATTTTCAGGAGTGAGATTCCGTGGGCATCAATTGTGGGTGCACCAGGTAAAATTCATGTTAAAAGAATGCTGCATAAAAGAAGTTAATGATAAATTTGAAATAAGTCAGTTAATGCAAAAATATTCTCAAGAAATCACTTATTTTTTAGATAGTCATAATATTAGATTTAAGCCAATTGATCAAAAGGATATTATCTTCGCATTTAAACAGGAAGTAATTGATGTTATTAAATATGTAATGGATGATGAAAATTCATATCACTATCGTGATCGTTGGGTCAAGGATTATTTTATGGATTCTCTAAGCGATCTAAGTGAGCATATTAAAAAGCAAATTTCTAAGTTTGGAGAATTCAAAATATATACCTCTATCGGAGCCTACTTCCGAGGTGTTTTCCGAAAAAGAATGTTGTCAGCGGTAAAACTAATCCCAGTTAAATACGTTCACGAAGCCAAAATAAAAGAGTTTGTACAGACAGGTAAAACACCGGCTCTCTATTCACTTTTAAATGAACAATAATTAGCCTTGTTGAAAAAAATTACTTCGACAGGGCTATTGGTCATGGAATGAATACTTTCCCAAAAGTTTACCTAGAGTGTTTCAGCAAAAAATAATAAAAATTTCATTTCTGGATGTCCTGGTTTCAGATCAGGGGATCCTTTTTTTATGGGAGTGTATTCGTAAGTAATCTTGTGAATTGTTAATACAACCATAGCATTTTTGTGAGTAACGATAGTCTTTTTGTGAATTGTTAATAATGCTAAGATTGATTTGTGTAATGTGAGTAGTGCGCTGAATTACTTCTTCGATATTTTGTTCAGTGCTTGGTACATAAGGTCTAATAGTATCTTTCTAGTATTAGCTTATTATTTTCTGAGTCTTTTTATTATTGTCTGATATATTTTATTTTAATCTTTACTATTATTTGGTAATCTTACTAATATGGAATGAGTTTTTTATAAGAAAAATATTTTTTATAAAGTTAGATAGTTGAAGTGAAAAATAAAAGGAGAAATTAATATGGATACTTATCATCTTTTTATTGATACATCAATATTTATTGAAAAAAACTTTAATTATAACAATAAACTTTTTAGAGGACTTGTTGATCTGGTAGAAACTGATCATGTGATAATTTATTCAACAGAAATAACGAAAAATGAAGTTATTAAAAAAATTAAAGAGCGCGTTCATAATACTACAAAAGAGATAAACTCATTACGAAAGAATGGGATGATATTAAGAAATATATATGAATACAATACTATTTTTGATAAAGAACTCTTAAAAAAAATACCAGATAAATTAATCCGACAATTTGAATTTTTTTTGGAGGAAGCAGACGTTCAATTTTTGCCATACAATTTTGTTTCAATTTCAAGAGTATTTGATAAGTATTTTAATAAGCAGGCTCCATTTAGTCTTCATAAAGAAAAAGAGTTCCCAGATGCCTTTGTTTTGGAGGCAGTTGAACAATGGTGCGTTGGTCAAGATGAACAAATGTATATAATAAGTAAAGATTCTGATATGGAAAATTACTGCAAAGATAACATCAGGTTAAATTATCTTAATTCATTAGAAAGTTTTTATAATTTATTATCCAGTAACAATAAATTCCTATATGACTATTTAATATTTGTATATGATGCCAATATTAACGTGTTGTCAGAAACTATAAAAAATAATTTTAATCACCTTGGTTTTGCGATAGACGATGAGGATGGTGATGTACTAAATGTAGAGGTAAATATGGTTGAAATTGAAGAAGACCCCATGGTACTAGATATTTCAGATAATATTGCAACACTTAAGTTTAACGCTTCGATATCATTTGAAGCACAAGTGTCTTTTATCGATTTTGAAAACTCTATTTATGATAGTGAAGAAGGTACGTATCTATATACTAAGTGCGTTGAGGATACAGTTGAGAAAGAAGTTGAAATTTCAGTTCAAGTAGATATTAAATACAACTTAACAGATAGAGAAAATATAACAATTAATAATGTGGTTCTAAATAATTGGGATGATGTGTTTATCAGAATTGGAAGATATGATTACGAATACTAAAAAAACGCGGACTATTTCAGAACACTTTGACTCAAAAATCATGCTAAATTATTAATATAGAAGCATATGCTGAAGAAGCAGTTCTCATGATAAAAAATGGGAGCTGTTTTTTATTTCATACAAAGAAAGGTGTGTTCTCCTTTATGAGTATAAAGATTGGTGCCGGTTCTTTTACAAGGACCGGCTTTTCAAGTTCATTTGGATGCTGTGGCCACTGGATGTTCTGTGATATGGGAAAACAAGAATGCTTTTATAAAGATAAAGATCCCCAGATTCCGGAGGGGTGTGCATGTTATAAAAGGCACCATTTCCAGCGACGGCAGAAGGAGATCACATTTATTGAGCGTGAACATGGTCAATTATCATTTTTTTAATGGAGGGGCTAGATGAATGAGCAAAAGATTCAGGACATAATAAATGAACTTAAATGTTTAAGAGATTCACATATAAAAAGCTTCCAAGCGTTAAAGACTTATAAGAAAAGTACGTTTGTAAGAGAGGCGCAGCAGCAAATGAAGGGCTTTATATCGGGTCTAGATATTTCTATCCAGCTGGTGGAACAGCTAAAGAGAAATCATTGGGATAATAGTCAAGTAGAATTAGAGGTGAATGTAGATGACAGATGCGGAACAAATTTCATGGCAGAGGAAAGTGTTAAGGGAAGAGCCAGTATCTGAAAAACTTAAAGAAAAAATTTTGAAAAATAAAATTGAAAAGGTTGCTGTAGTTAAAAAACGAAGAAATCTAACGAAAACTTAGTAGTTTTCATTAGATTCACATACAAGCAAAATTGAATCCTTAAATATCTGAACGACAAAAACAATTGAGTATATTTGAAGTGATTTGATTAGTTTTATGATGATATATGCAATTGTGTTAATAAATAAAAAATAACTTGCTCAATTCGCACCGATGACTTTGGCCATGCGGCAAAAATAAAGTGCCTATACCTGCTGCAAACAAACTTGAGCCAATAGCCCATAAAGTTTCAGTTACCAACTTTACAATAATCATAAATGTATTCATAAGTGGCAACACCTCCTCGTAATTTACAACACTTATAAATCTTAAAATAACAAGAAGGATGAAACAAAGCAGGTATATTGTGGATTTGAACCACTTGGTCATCGGGGCGAATTCAACAAGCTATTTTTGGTAAATAATAGCACAAAAAAAGG
>JAEWMK010000031.1 GCA_023457235.1 Bacillota bacterium | reverse complement strand
AAGCCCTTCTTCCTCAGCAATATAGGCTTTTAATGTTTCTTCCTCCAAACTTAATAAATAAGGCATAAAAAATGAAGTAGCAGCACTTATTTTCACACTAAGCGCTTTTGCCCGGTCAAGCATTGCTTGTGAACTCGTCTCCCTAGTATCTTCATCCACTTTCAACATGCAGTATGAATAAATATGTTTGAACTTATAGGACAACTCTTCCTTTCGTTTTAAATAGGCACACAAATCCTTTCCATTATGAATGGCGCCACTATACTTCTTCAGTTCCTCTACCATATGTTCAATTTGGCGAAAGTCCTCTTCCCATTTATCAACATCAACATATATATCTTCTAAATTCCATTTTTCCTCTACTGGTATTTCGTTTCTCGAAATGTAAGTTTTCATCGAATTCTCCTTTCAAATTCCACTTTAATCTACTTAACTCCATCTAATCATATTTTCCTTAAATTTCAACAAATTTAAATGTAGTAAAAATTGTACCCTAGCTACAATAATCAACCAAGTTTAAAGAAGCCCCAAACAGATTCTTTTATAAGTATTACCCGTTGTGCTATTATTTAGAAAAATATAATTTAAATTTAATTGTTTAATAAACTTATAAACAGCGCAAATAGGAGTATAGCCAACAATGAAAAACTTAGTTCATGATGAAAATTACTATACGACTCGTATCAATGAGCTTGAAGAGACGTTAAAAGATCTCCGGGAATTAAAATACACGTTGGATCAGGCTGCGATTGTTACAATCACTGATTCTAAAGGTGCAATTACCTATGTGAATGATTTATTTTGTGAAATCAGTCAATATAAGCAGGAGGAACTAATCGGTAAAAATCATAGGCTCCTCAATTCCGGGTATCATCCTAAAGAGTATTTTAAAGAAATGTGGAAGCAAATCGGTTCAGGTCATACATGGGAAGGTGAGATCCGTAATCGAAAAAAGGATGGCTCCATCTACTGGGTTCAGGCCACGATCGTTCCGTTTATGGATGAAAAAGGAAAGCCTTATAAATATATTTCTATCCGAAAAGATATTACAATGCAAAAACAATTAGAAGAAGAAATCTTTCATTTAGCTTACCATGATTCTTTAACCAATTTACCTAATCGGCGTATGTTTATGAATCAACTTCGCAATGAAATTATTGAAAGAAATAACTCGAAAGCTAAATTGTCTATTCTTTTTATTGATTTGGATAATTTTAAATTTATTAATGACAAATGGGGCCACGACACCGGGGACCTCGTAATTAAAGAAGCAGCCAATAGGATTAAAGAAGCCCTTCGACCAACGGATATGGTTGCTCGTCTCGGTGGTGATGAATTTATTGTCATGTTAAAAGATATTCAAGATAAAGAAGACATTACAAACTATGTTGAACAAATTTTGGCAAAATTCCAAAAAGCTATATCCACCTGTGGTCAGGAATATTCCTTAACATGCAGTATAGGAATTGCTACTTATCCTGAAAATGGCGACTCAGCTGAACAATTAATAACGAACGCGGATAACGCCCTTTATCATGTAAAGGGTCGCGGCAAAAATGATTATGTCTTCTACGATAATAAAATGAAGATCCAATCATTAGAGCGCAGTTTACTGGAAAATGCGTTGAGAAGTGCCATTCAAAACGAACAATTTTATTTGGAATATCAGCCGAAACAAAATATTGCAACGAAAGAGCTATTTGGGATGGAAGCTCTTGTAAGATGGAACCATCCGGAACTCGGGATCATTCCTCCTGGAAAATTTATTCCTTTGGCTGAAGAAACGGGTTTAATCATACCTATGGGAGAATGGATATTACGTGAAAGCTGTAGGCAAACAAAATTATGGCAAAAACAAGGTTTTCCGAATTTAATCATTTCAGTTAATGTTTCGGTTCGTCAATTGGAGGATTCAAACTTCATTGATTCAGTCATAAAAATTTTAAAAGAAACAGAATTAAATCCAAGATGCCTTGAACTCGAAGTGACGGAGAGTATATTCGCTGACGTTAAAAATGCCGCTTCGATCTTGCAGGAGTTACGCAGTATGGGCATTAAAATCTCTGTCGATGATTTTGGGACAGGCTACAGTTCTCTTAGCTATATCAAGCATCTGCCGATTGATATCTTAAAGGTTGATCGTTCATTTATTCGAGATATTCATTCAAATGAGGAAAGTAAAGCCATCGTTAGAGCGATCATAACTATAGCAAATGCGATTGGTTTGAAAGTTATTGCTGAAGGCATTGAATTAGAGGAGCATATTGAGGAGCTTAAAAAAGGCGGCTGCCTCTTAGGCCAAGGCTTTTACCTTAGCAAACCAATGACAAGTGAGGCGTTTGAATATTATTTAAAGAAAACTATGATTGCATAAATCCAAAAAAAGTCTGATGGAATGGAAAACATCAGACTTTTTTATTATTGGTGATTTTTATCAAACTGAATTGGCTTTGGTTTAGAAACCGGATTGGAAGCCTACTTGTACCAAGCCCACTATCTATATAGAGATAGCGGTTAACGCCCAAATTAAATGATCCTTTATCATATTGGGGAAATAAACCTTGATCAGGAACGACCAGTGCTCCAATTAAAGGTATTCTTACCTGCCCCCCATGTGTATGCCCGCTTAAAATTAAATCAACGGATTGGCTTTCGATTTTTTTAATAACACATGGATTATGAGAAAGGAGCAATGTGAATTGTTCTTTATTAAGACCTTGCAATGCTTTTTTCAAGTTGTCTTGTTTCGTTGTCACGTCTGCTACTCCAGCTAAATTAATAACTGACCTTCCATCCATGATCTCCGTATTTTTGTTGTCAAGAATGATGACATTTCTTTCCTTAAGGCCATCTAGTAGCTTCTTACCAAGTGGATTTCCCCACTCATGGTTCCCAGAGACATAAAAAACATTTTTATGGACTGTCGTAATTTTTTGAACAAAATAAAGAACGTCCTTCAAATTCTTTGTCCGCCTATCGATTAAATCACCTGTAATTACAACAATGTTTGCGTTTATTTGATTAACAGTCCGAATTAACTCTTCGTTATTGTTACGAAAAACTTTATTATGAAGGTCACTAATTTGTATAATTGTAAATTCGGTTCCATCCGCTATTTTATCACTTTGAAACTCAATCCTGTTCATCTTAAAAAAGTTTGTGTCGTAATAAATTTTAGCTGCAATTCCCAAAGTCACGCCAGCCGTCATAAAGAGAAACACTCTATAGCCACCACCTTAGAATAACACTTCATACTATTTTAGCATTTTCTACTAACAGTATGACGAAAAAAATAACACCTAAAATCTTTACGATTTTAAGGTGCTCCCTCCGGCGGTAAAGCTATACGTTAGAACCCCCCCACTTCAAATTTTCGTTAGAAAATTAAGTGGTGGGAGTATTCATTCCTCTTCAAGCGGCTGCTTCCAAGCAAGACCTTTTTTCAATGCAGCCTCAGGCTTAACCGCTTTTACTACATTCCAGTAAAAGAATACGCCACTAAATAGGAGTCCCATTCCCAACATAAAGGTCTTTATATCGGCCGTCCCAGCAATGATTACCCATACAGAATACGCCGTTGCCAGAACAGCAATAATCCCGTCACTCCATCTTGCTTTAGTTTCCAGGTTGTATGTTTCTCCGGTCACAACCAGTTTTAATTGAAAGATGGATGAGATGAAATAAGGAATTAAATAGGACAAGGTAGCAATATAAATAATAAAATCAAATGCGGCTGAAATTGAATTAAATATGGTTGAAAAAATAAATAGCTGTGCTAATGAATTTGTAACTACTAATGCAAAGCTAGGTATGCCTTCTTTATTTACCTTTAGAAACGATGGTAAAAACAACCCTTGTTTTGCCGCCTGATAAGGGACCTCAGCACAAAGCATAACCCAGCCGATTGTCGAACCAAGCAAACTAACCAAACCAAGACCGGCAAGCAGCTTTGCACCAAGTGGACCTAAGATTACCCCCATCGCATCAATTAAAGGCTTCTCTGAATTTATTAGTGCCTGTTGATTCAAAATCCCCATGACCAGCAAACTTATGCCAATATAAATGGAAAGTGCCAGCAATAGTCCCAGTATTGTTGCTCGTTTTACATCAATTGTTTTTTTAGCCCTCGAAGCAAAAACCATCGCCGATTCAACTCCGATAAAAGCCCATAATGTACTTACTGCCGCCTTGTTGACTTGACTTAATAACCCAACTGATTGCCCGGCTTCATCCAATCGCGGTGCAACAAAAGGGAGAATATTACTTTTTTGAAAGGCAAACAAACCAACAACAATAAATAACGCAAAACCAAGAACCTTTGTTGCAGTCGCTGCAAAATTGATTTTTCCGGCACCGCTAATTCCCCGAAGAACGAGGAAATGTGTACTCCATAGTAGCAATGTACAGACAAGAAAAGTAAGAGCATTTCCGACTTTTAAGCTAAACGCTCCAATTGTGATGAGCTCATGTTGATTGGTTAAAACAGGGAAAAATGTCGATAAATATCCGGCAAAGGTTGTTACGATGGCAACGTTGCCAGCAAGATTTCCAATCCAATAACCCCAGGTAGAGATGAACCCTGAAAATATAGAGGCATGTGTTCCCGGTTTGAATTTTTCTTTAGCATAAATTTGCGGTCCCCCTGAA
>JAEWMK010000030.1 GCA_023457235.1 Bacillota bacterium | reverse complement strand
GTGTTTGATTGCTCAAAATTAATACTGACTTGCTTGTTGAACTTCAAGTTCAACTTTATTAGCACGCTTGACATTTTGTTTAGTTTTCAAAGATCATTTCGTTCGTCGTGTTTTCAGCGACAAGATTCATCTTAACATCTTAATTCGCGGAAGTCAACAACTTTTTCAAAATTATTTTTCAGCGTTTGTTTAACGCCGGAATTTCATAATACCAAAAACAAAATAACTATGCAACACCTTTTTAAAAATAAGCTTTAAAGCTTATTGATTTAAGTTACTGAAATAGATATTGTTTTTTGGTCAGCGGAATTTATTTTATAATTTATTTTCATAGAAATCAACTACTTTTTCAAAAAAACTTCAAAATTGTTAATTAAACGCTTATTTAAAGTAGGACGAGGCCCCTAATGCCTTGGAGCCAAAAGCATAACAGAAACCCCGATCAAACAAATAGCCTCCCCTATCCAAGCCTTGCAAGTATAAATAAAAATATTGAATAAACCATATTCACCTTTCCATCGCAGGCTCTAAAAGGCCCAATTCTATACACGTACTAACTGAAAGACTTTTTACTCCCGTTTCAAAACGCACCTCAATCGTGTCTTCACTAAACTTTACTATTTCACCATGACCAAAGACCCTATGCTTAACTGCCATACCTTCTACCAATTCGTCCTGATCTTTAAATGCATTGGGGTTATATGGAATCGTAGTGTTGCCCACCTTGATATCCTTTTTCTTTTGCATCGTTGGGTCTAATGCTTTCTTTATAGAAGCAGAATGTGGATCAATTATGTTTTTAACATAGGAAACAAATAATGAATCTTGAATCTTTTCCCCATCTCTTTCCCTATAGCCGATTAATTCTAGATGTTTTTTCGCCCTTGTCATACCGACGTAGAAAAGACGCGTTGCTTCCTCGATTGCATCACCCTCCACCATTCCACCTGTATAATCATCAGATGAAGGAATAATACCGTCAACTAAATCAATCATAAACACGTGCTCAAACTCAAGTCCTTTTGCACTATGGAACGTAGAAAATGTCACCGCATTCTGACCTTTCCTTGACTTCGCCTTCTTTAGTTCTGCCTCAAGAGATTTAAGTCGACCCGCGAACTCCTCCATTGACTCCAGACCGTCTGCAATTTCCTCCAATGTATTGAGAATCCCAAAAAGGTGATCTTTACGAAAACCTAGACGTTCACACATCCTCTCCAGAGCCTTCTCATAGCCTAACCGCTCACGGATGACCTGAATCGCCTGGAGCGGTGGCATTCCTTTCATCTGCCGAAATGTCTCTTTACTTTCCATCAAGGGTTTCACTTGATAATCCTGTATCTTCACAAAATTGATTAAGTTATCAAAAACCGATTCATTGTTGCTAAGTTCTTTTAATGCCGCCATTTGTTTTTTACTAATATACCCATTAAATTTTAAATGGATTTTTTCTAAAATATCAGGCCGCTTATCAGTAAATGTCATCCGCATGAAGTTCAGGATATCTTGAACCACCCAATGTGAAAAAAAGCGATTGTCCGCATCCTTCATAAAGAATGGAATGCCCGCACGGTCAAACTCATTCATCAAAGCGATAGATGAAGAATTATTCCGATATAAAACAGCCACTTCCCCGAGATCTTCAATCTCCTGTATCTTCTGTACTAAATATTTTGCTTGATATATATAATCCGGCAAACTCCGAATCTGGATAGGCTCCTCGGCAGGATTTTCCGTAAACATATTTTTATCGTAACGATTTTTATTTCTCTTAATAAATTGATTCGCTGCATTTACGATATCCTTCGATGAGCGATAGTTTTGTTCCATAAACAAAACCACTGCATTGGGATAAATCTGCTTAAAATTAAGCAAATAAGGCGGCTCCGCACCCCGCCAGCTATAAATGCTTTGGTCGTCATCGGCTACAACACAAAGATTCCCATGCCTTTGAACCAGCTTCTCTATGATGGCATGCTGCACCATTGAAGTATCCTGGCTTTCATCTGTTAAAACATAATCATACCGTTCTTGGTAAACTTGAAGAAGCCCATACTCTTCTTCTAAAGCCTGATTTGCAATCGTGAGCATATCATCATAGTCTAGCAAAAGCTGATGGTGTCCCGATTTTTTTAAAACTTCATACTCTTTTAGAATTCGCTCAGTTTCAGGAACATCGACCTTGACTGTCAACCACTTGTCTTCCGGCAGCATTTTATTTTTGATCAAGCTGATGTAGGTAGTTAGTTCGTCCATTTGGTCTTCCGTTATATTTTCACCAACAATGGATTGAAACAAGTTTCGTAAAATGATTTTCTTATGTAGTGGCTGCTCTTTCCAACTACCTTTATCGTGCTTCCCTAAATCCACATCTAAATCGCCTTCGATGATCTGATACGAAATTCCCTCTTTACGTAAATAATCCCGGACTACCTGAAAAGCAAGTCCATGAATTGTTGAAAAATCAACAGGTGGCAGTTCCGGAAAAAAACGTTTAAACCGTTCCTTCATATCATTCGCAGAGGCCCGACTAAAAGTAACTGCCTTTATTCTAGCCGGATTCACCCCCTTCTCCTCAATCAAATAGCCAATACGCATAATAATGGTAGTCGTTTTCCCTGACCCCGGAGATGCTAGAAGGAGGAGCGGACCTTCGGTTTGGAGCACAGCCTTCCTTTGGACATCATTCAGTGAAACTCCTAGTTCAACTTTTTTCCGTTCAAAAAAGTCATTACTTCCGTTCATTTCAGATTCTCCTATCAATTTCCCTTCAATCTATATTGTCCTATTATAACACTATTTAAAATAGTAAAAACCGCTCAAAGAGCGGCTTTTTTAGCATGATCATTATGTTTTTGTTTTGAAGCCTTTTTCTTCAAATATATTTTGCTTTCCGAAACAAAAAGTCCAGCTAATGTAAGAATCGTACCCAGCGCCGCCATTCCTGTTATTTTTTCATGTAAAACTAAGATGGAAGTAACTACTGTAATGACTGGGATCATGTAAATATAAATGCTCGTTTTAATGGCCCCTAATACTTTAACCGCAAAGTTCCATGTGACAAAACATAGAGCAGAAGCGCCCAGTCCCAAAAATACAATATTAAATAAATTCACAGGATCTGCAAAACGTTCCAAGCCCAATTTGAATTCAAATAAAAATAGGGCCGGAATCATAAATAAGATTCCATAGAAGAAAAACCTTCTAGTAATTTGAATCGTGTTATAACCGTAGTTACTGATTTTTCTAGTCAGTACCGAATAAAGCGCCCAAACGATTGTGGCACCAACTGCCAACAAATCTCCTAAAGGATTTAGTTGAAAATTTGATGTCCCACTAAAACTAATTAGGTAAATGCCAACCATTGAAACAACAAACCCAATGAAGAAATTGATTCGCAATGGCTCGTCTTTCAAAAATAAGTAAGTGAGAATTGCCGTAAAAAATGGAGCTAATGAACAAATTACACCCACATTGGAGGCCATTGTAAAGGTTAAAGCGATATTTTCTAAAAGATAATATAAAGTTACACCGCATAATCCAGCAGCTGCAAATAAAAGTTCATGTTTTCGATCTTTTACTTTCATACGGTGTGGATACACAACCATTAATGCGATCAATCCCATTGCAAATCGAATAAAAAGTATCTCGATTGGAGTAAAATCATTTAATAGTATTTTAGTAGAAATAAAAGTTGTTCCCCATATAACAATTGTTAGTAAAGCCACCAGATGACCAACTGTATGTTTATTTTCCATCTTCCTGTCCCTTTCATTCGATCACTGTCACTTGTCGATTTGATTCGAATAAATTTTACCGATATCTAACATTCTACATCCTCTAATACAAATTAACTATAATTAAACGTTTATTTAAACTAGTAATGAGCTAATTAATAATTTCACTTCACAATTTAACGATTATTTGCATAATATTTACGGTATTTAACAATAAAACAATGATAAGCGTTGCAGAAATGTAAACATTTACCTATAATTAGTTTTTAATCTAAATTTTCAAACTATAATTGGAGGTGTCACATTTGAAAGGTTCAAGTGAAAAAAACATTTTGGTCCCGGAAAACCCAGTTTCTCAATTTCTATTCTCCAGTGTCTATGCAGCTTGGATTTGGCTCATTATCCGACTTTACGTTGGATACGCGTGGCTTATTGCAGGTTGGAAGAAAGTCCAGAGCGATGCTTGGACAGGAGAAAATGCCGGTTCTGCCGTTGAAGGATTCATTAAAGGGGCATTAGCTAAAGCTGCAGATGGAAAAGATGTAACCGGGTGGTATGCTAGTTTCTTAGAAAATACTGTACTACCGAATGCAAAAATCTTTGGTTATCTTGTTGCCTATGGTGAACTTTTAGTGGGTCTAGGTCTTATTCTCGGGCTTTTAACCGGAATCGCTGCATTCTTTGGAGGGATTATGAACGTCAGTTTTCTATTCGCGGGTACATTAAGTACAAATCCACTTTTATTTATCCTTGCAACTTGGCTTGTACTTGCATGGAAAAATGCCGGCTGGTACGGCTTAGACCGTTGGGTGTTGCCATTACTCGGCACACCTTGGCACCGAGAATCTTCGAAGAATAATAATCATTCTGCGGATATATAAGATAAACTATAAGAGGCATCCATTAAGTTGATTTACCGACTTTGGGGGCCTCTTTTTTTCACAAAAGGTACACATATTTTTCATTTTATGTCTATGGTTTCCAAATTATATTAGGATTATGATATAGACAAGGAACATCAATAGACAAGATGTTCTAGTTATCAACTTACTAGAAAAAGTTTAGGCGGCGGACCTAGGTACCACGAGGAACTGAGACCAGTAATGAACAAGCAATTCGTATAGGTATTACATTAACTCAATAAACAAAAGGAGTGTTGATGTATGTCTAGCATTGCGAGCAAAATTAAAGGTTTTCAAAGTATGCATTCGCATAAAAAGAGTTCCACAAAAAGTGAAAGCGCCGATAAGAAAAGACAAAAATTAAAAGCCATTTTCTTGCTGGTAGCTTTCCTAGCTCTTATCGTTATTTTAATATTGCCAACCCCAGAAGGATTATCGGTTGCAGGTCATCGCACGTTGGCTGTTCTCGCTTTTGCAGTTATCTTGTGGGTGACCGAGGCTGTTTCTTATCCGGTAAGTGCAGCACTTATTACAGTCCTAACAACTTTACTTTTAGGATTCGGACCCAGCTTGGAAGACCCTACACAGGTAATGGGTACCAAGGCCGCCTTAACGATGTCTCTCTCTGGATTCAGCAACTCAGCCGCCATTCTAGTAGCAGCTGCACTATTCTTAGCAGCAGCGATGCAATCCACCAAGCTGGATAAACGGATTGCGCTTACCATTTTGTCAAAGGTAGGCTCTAAAACAAAGAGTATTCTAATTGGTGCTATTCTTGTAGGAGTTGTCTTAGCCTTTTTTGTTCCTAGTACAACAGCTAGGGTGGGAGCCATCGTACCGATTATTCTAGGGATGGTAGCTGCATTCGGATTGGAAAAAGACAGTCGCTTAGCTGCCTTATTAATGATTACCTCAGCTCAAATCGGTTCGATTTGGAATATTGGCGTTAAAACAGCTGCCGCACAAAACATGGTAGCCATCGGATTTATAGAAGAAGCCTTTGGCAAAAGTGTAACCTGGGGACAATGGTTCCTATATGCTGCTCCATGGTCAATCGCCATGTCCATCCTTCTTTACTTTGTTATGTTGAAAGTCATACCACCAGAAATGGAAAGTATTCCGAACGGAAATGAAATGGTTAAAAAACAATTAGATGAATTAGGTCCAATGACTAAGCCACAAATTAGATTAACCATTATCTCAGTAACACTGCTATTCCTTTGGGCTACAGAAGGTACATTACATGACATCGACACCACAACCTCTACCCTTCTTGCCGTAGCCATCATGCTTACACCTAAAATCGGAGTCTTTAGTTGGAAAGAAGCAGAAGCAAATATCCCTTGGGGAACCATCATCTTGTTTGCTGCTGGTATCTCTTTAGGTACAGTCCTACTTAAAACACAAGCAGCAAACTGGATGTCATCTGCGATGTTCAGCAGCATCGGCATCTCTACATTATCAGTGCTTGGCATCATCGCAGCTGTTGCTGCATTTAACTTCCTTATCCACCTTGGATTTGCTAGTGCAACAAGTCTAGCTTCTGCTTTTATCCCGGTGGTTATTTCTCTAACTCAAGGGTTACAAGGATACTCAATCACAACGCTTATAGGTATCGTATTAATTCAGCAATTTGTTGTAAGCTTTGGATTCCTATTACCAGTGAATGCGCCGCAAAATATGGTCGCATACGGAACCGGTGCCTTTACCACAAAAGACTTCTTGAAATCCGGAGTTCCTTTGACCATCATTGGCTATCTGTTGATTCTTCTCTTTGCTGCAACCTACTGGAATTGGGTCGGATTGTTATAATAGAACGCGGAAGAGGCCTTGTTGCGAAAGCAATAAGGCCCTTTTTCTTTATTTATATAAAAGTTATAAAACATTCAAATTTGCCCAGGCTCACCAGTGTTTATATTATGTATAATTATCTTTGTACAACGATTTGTGAATACTTTCACAAAAAATGATATGGTAACGGAGGACTTTCTTATGCGTTTACAAGAAAAGGTTGCGATTATTACAGGTGGTACATTTGGAATTGGCGAAAGCACAGCATTACTATTTGCTAAAGAAGGAGCAAAAGTAGTTATTGCTGCTCGTAATAAAGAAAAAGGCGAAAAGGTAGTTCAACAAATTAAAGAGCAAGGCGGAGAAGCAATTTTTGTTAGAACTGATGTGTCGAAAGAAGAAGATGTAAAAAATCTTGTTGAAGAAACAATCAATGCTTTTGGAAAAGTAGATATCCTATTTGCTAATGCAGGTGTTGGAGACATGGGAGATCTCGACACAGTAACTCTAGAAGATTGGAATTACACACTTAGCGTTGACCTTACTGGTGTATTCCTCTGCAATAAATATGTTATTCCACATATGGAGAAGAATGGTGGCGGCTCCATCATTAACTGTGCATCAATCCTAGGACATGTTGGACAGCCATCTGTTACTGCTTACGCTGCCGCGAAAGGAGGCGATGTGAACATGACTCGTACCGCTGCCGTTACATACGCAAAGAAAGGCATTCGCATCAATGCAATCTGCCCGGGATATATTGTAACAAATATCCTAGACGGACTTTCTGAAGAGATGTTAGAGCATTTGAAATCTTTACATCCAATCGGACGCCTTGGCAGACCTGAAGAAGTAGCCAGTGCTG
>JAEWMK010000029.1 GCA_023457235.1 Bacillota bacterium | reverse complement strand
CTGTACGCTCGTACAAAATACCAACGATAAAGAAAAATAAAGCTGAAATTAAACCATGGGAGATGACTTGGAAAATCGCACCTTGAATACCTTCGACATTCATCGCGCCTAATCCGATTAAAACAATTCCCATATGTGAAATACTTGAGTAAGCAAGTACTTTTTTGAAATCTGTTTGAACAAGAGCTAAGAATGCTCCGTATAATAAATTCACTACACCAAGTACGGCAATTAGAACTGCTAAACGTCCAAACTCAGCTGGGAACATGTTTAAACCGAATGTAATTAAACCGTATGCCCCGATTTTAAGCAAAATCCCTGAGTGAATCATAACTGTTGGAATTGGTGCTTCAGCATGGACTGTTAATACCCATGAATGCAATGGGAAGATTGGAAGTTTAACCCCAAATGCAATCAATAACGCAATTAAAATCCCCATTTTAAATCCTGGTGTAATTCCCACAGTAGCAAGTGCTTGTGGGTCTGCCGCCATAATTGTTCTTAACTCTTCGTAATTGGCTGTACCTGTTCTTGCAAACAATAATGCAAAAACAACTAATAAGATCGCAGAACCAAGTCCGTTAAAGATTAAGAAGTTATAAGCCGCTTTAATTCTCTCTTCATAACCCCATTTACCAACTAGGAAGAATGTTGGAATTAATGTGATTTCGAAGAAAATAAAGAACAATACTGTGTTTTGTGCTGCAAACACGCCTAGCATCCCTAACTCAAGAAGCAGGAATAGCATGAAAAATCCTTTCCATTCCTTCTTAACATAGATCGATGCTACAGAAGCAAGTGTTGCCACAACGGTTGTTAAAAGAAGTAGAACTAGTGAAAGTCCTGTAACTCCCATTTCATAATTAACGATGAAGGGAAAGTCTCCACCCATGTTAAAAGAGATCCAGTCCACTTTTTGGGCAAGCTGTACTCCTTTTTCACTAAAATCAAATTGGCTGTAGGCAACAAAAGAAAGTAATAACGGAACCAATGTTGCAATGAATCCAACAGCTTTGATTGCTTTTTCATTATTTTTTCCCATAAAGGCTAAAACGATAATCCCGAGCAGGGGAGAGAAAACTAAAAACGTTAGAAGACTACTCATCCAAGATAACCCCCTGTCAACGCGATGATCACCACTAGAACGGCTATCCCGAAGAAGGCGACTGTTCCATACGTTTGGATTTGACCATCTTGAAGCTTTGCACCTGCGCGCCCAATTCCTTGAGCCAGAGCAGCTGTTCCTTTTACAAGTCCACCAACGATATAAGTATCAACCACTTGTAAAATTAAACCGATTGTGCGTGTTCCGAGTACTACGATCGTATGGTAGATTTCATCAATGTAATATTTATTGTAAAGAACCTTGTACCATACAGGAAACGGTTTAACAAGCCAATCGCGTGAAAGTACTTTTGCACCGTACATAAGATATGCTAGTAGTATACCAGCTAAAGAAACCCCTGTTGCTACGAACATGATCCAGCCTGGTCCCTCAATATGACCATGTCCTAGACTGTGTGAACCTTCTGTTAACCAATCCCCCAAAAACGTACCAAACCATGGTGTATTCACATAGCCTGAGACAATCGCTAAAATTCCCAACACAATCATCGGGAACGTCATTACACCTGGTGATTCATGCGCATGATCTCCGTGTTCTCCTCTATTTTTCCCTGTAAATACCATGAAGAACAAACGGAACATGTAAAATGCTGTGAAGAATGCGGCACCAACAGCTAACCAGAACAAGCCATAACGGCCATCTGCCCATGCTGCAATTAAAATTTCATCTTTACTGAAGAAACCTGATAGTAATGGAAATCCACTAATCGCTAATGTACCAATTAGGAACAATGGCGCTGTCAGCTTCATTTTTTTCCATAAACCGCCCATTTCTTCGATATCCTGTGTATGAACGGCGTGAATAACAGAACCCGCAGCTAAGAACAGTAACGCTTTAAAGAAGGCATGTGTCATTAAGTGGAACACGCCTGCTACATAACCTGCAGCCCCTAATGCAAGCATCATGTAACCTAATTGGCTGACTGTTGAGTAAGCCAAAACACGTTTAATGTCTTTTTGTACTAAACCAATTGATGCTGCGAAAATCGCAGTAATACCACCGATCGTAGCTACAACAGTCATCGCTGCCTCGCTTGCTGAGAATAGTGGGAATAAAGATGCTACTAAGTAAACCCCGGCAGCAACCATTGTTGCGGCGTGGATTAATGCTGAAACTGGTGTTGGACCTTCCATCGCATCCGGTAACCATGTGTGTAACGGGAATTGACCTGATTTACCAACCGCACCGATGAAAATTAGAATCGCTGTTAACGTAATCCAAAACGGTTCGATTGCCCCAGCTTCCACTGCAGCGAAAATCTCATCATATTCAAAGCTGCCAACCTGCCAGAATAATAAAATCATTCCGATGAATAAGCCGACGTCCCCGATACGTGTAACAATGAACGCCTTCTTAGCAGCGGCTCTTGCTTCTGGATTGAAAAAGTAAAAACCAATCAGCAAGAATGAACCTAAACCTACAAGCTCCCAAAAGATATACACTTGTAACAGGTTTGGTGAAATAACTAAAGATAACATTGCAAAAGTAAATAAACCTAAATAGCTATAAAACACAGGCATACGTTCATCGCCGTGCATGTATCCTTTGGAATACATATGAACTAGGAAACTTACAAGTGAAACGATAAATAACATTAACGCATTTAATTGATTCACTTCAAAACCAGCCGTTAAGCCAGTATTTCCGATTGTAAGCCACGTTCCCTCAATCTTAACATTTTCTCCTTGAAGCCGCTCTAGCAGCACCATGATCGAAAGTAAGAGGGAGGCTAATGTTGCTAACATACCCACGTAGGCACCGTTTTCTTTCAACCTTCGACCGAAAATAAGAAGAAGTACGAAAGAAAGAAGTGGAAACAGTGGTATTAGCCATGCATTTTCCATCATCTTATCACAATCCCCTTCCAGACTCACAGGCAGTGAGACTCATGTCTATTTTTTCATTATGTTGATGTCATCAATATTAACTGTTTTCTTGTTGCGGTGTAGGGCAAGTAAGATCGCTAAGCCTACCGCAACCTCTGCTGCTGCTACAGTTATTGTAAATAATGAAAAAATTTGTCCTGTGATACTTGGATTAACCCCATACTTACTAAAAGCAACGAGATTTAAATTAACTGCATTCAGCATTAATTCAACTGAAATTAACACGATCACGGTGTTTCTTTTTGTTAGAGCACCAAATAAACCGATACAAAAAAGTACTAAGGCAAGCACAAGGTAGACTGATAAAGGTACACTACTCATTCACTTCGTCCTCCTTGTCATCCTTTTTCGATAAGATAATTGCACCAATTAACGCAACTAAAAGTAAAACTGATGTTAATTCAAAAGGAATGATGTACTTTGAATACAATTCAACACCAATTTGCTGTACGTTATTTTCATGCAATGTAGTTGCTTGTTCGCCTAATGTTAAATCATTAATTGAGAAATACATTACAAGGAAGAATCCGATCACTCCCAGCGTAACAAACACTGTTTTCCAGGAATGCGGTCTTCTTACCTCTTCATCATTATGCTTTGTTAACATGATGCCGAATAGCATAACGATTGTAATCGCACCGGAATAAACCATAACTTGAACAACGGCTATGAATTCAGCCGATAATGTAACATAAAGTCCGGCTAACGCTAAGAAGGTGAATACTAAGGCAACAACCATGTGGACTACCTTTGTAAGGTTGAGCAATAGTACCCCGCCGATAATGGCAATTAAGGCTAGGATAAAAAATGCTAAAAGCTCGCCACTCATGGTTTGTTCACCTCTCTTATGTTCTCATCATTTTCATCTAAATAATTTAAGTCTTTATATAACTCGTCACGGCTGTACTCAGCCAGTTCAAAGTTATTCGTCATAATGATTGCCTCTGTCGGACAAACCTCAGTACATAAATCACACAAAATACAAATCTCAAAGTTGATTGTATAGGTGTCAATGATTTTCCCCTTTTTACTTGGATCCGGATGTTTTTTACCGGTAAGTTTTATACAATCTGTAGGACAAATGGCCGCACATTGATTACAAACGATACATTTTTCAGGGTAAAATTTTTGTATACCGCGAAAACGATCCGGCAAGGCCAATGGTTCATTTGGGTAATCATATGTGACCGGCTTTTTTGTTAATTCCTTAAGGGTATAACCCAAGCCTTTAAATACGCCCTTCATGCTTCCACCCCTTTTTCTTCGTGGTTGGATTAAATTTTTGCAAAAAAATGGTCAAGACATTATATTTATTTTAAAAAAATAATTCCTTTAGTAATGCGGATAAAAATAGGTTCGCTAATGCGATTGGTAATAGTACCTTCCAAGCAAACTCCATTAATGTATCAGCTTTGAAACGTGGGAATGTTGCACGGAACCAAATGAAAATATAAACGATTAAGCTGAACTTAAGGGCAAACCACACAGCACCTGGAATAAAGCCTAATCCAGGGATTGGATTCCATCCACCCAAGAATAATACAGTGATTAACGCTGACATCGCGAACAAGTACACATACTCTGAAAGCATAAAGAAGGCCATACGGAAGCCTGAATATTCAGTATGGTAACCTGCAACTAGCTCTGACTCTGTTTCCGGTAAGTCAAATGGAATACGTGCTAATTCAGCATTCGCAGCAATGAAGAATACAGCAAATCCGATTGGTTGTAAAAAGATATAAGCAATATTTTGTTGAGCATGAACGATATCATTTAAGTTCATACTGCCTGTAAATAAAACAACACCTAAAACAGACATAACGAGTGGGATTTCATAGGAAACCATTTGCGCGGCCCCACGCACCCCGCCTAATAATGAATATTTGTTGTTTGATGACCAAGCCGCCATCATCGTACCAACGATAGACATACCTGATAAAGCAATATAGTAAAGTATGCCGACTCCTAAGTCCGCAAACTGATACTTATCAGTGAACGGAATTGTTGCAATGACCATGAATGATGGTACGAATGCAATTACGGGTGCCAGTAGGAATAATGGTTTATCTACAGCTTTCGGAATAATGTCTTCCTTAAGCAATAGTTTGAGAACGTCAGCTACTGTTTGTAATAAACCCCAGCGGCCCCCTAATTTGTTTGGACCTATACGTGATTGCATGAATGCAAGCACTTTTCTTTCTGCTAAAATCGCATAGGCAACGAATGCCAAGATTACTGTAAATAGTAGTACTGCCGCTAACAGAAAGTAAATCCCAAAATTCAAGAGTCCTGGAGGTGAATGTAATAGTGATTGAATCATTATCCGTCAACCTCCCCTAACACGATATCAAAGCTAGCCAAAATAGCGATCATATCTGAAACGCTCTGACCTTCTACAAGTTTTTTGAAGATTTGAAGATTGTAAAAACTTGGACGTCTGAATTTTAATCGATATGGCTCTTTTTTACCGTCACTATAGATATAACAGCCGATTTCACCACGTGCTCCTTCGATGCGTGTAAATGCTTCACCTACAGGAGCTTTAATGATTTTCGGAACTTTAGCCATGACTGGTCCTTCACTTGGGAACTGTTCACATGCCTGTTCGATAATTTTTAAACACTCTTCAACTTCACGCATGCGGCACATATAGCGATCAAAAGCATCGCCATTTTCCCCAACAGGGACATCAAAGTCAAAACGATCATAGATTGAGTATGGTTCATCTTTACGAAGGTCCCATTTTAAGCCTGTAGCTCGAAGGTTTGTACCACTTAAAGAATAAGCAATCGCTTCTTCCTTCGTAAACGCTCCAATCCCTTTTACCCGTGATCGGAAAATTTCATTTCCTGTTACAAGATTATGGTAGCCTTTCGCCTTTTCACGCATGTATGGAACGAATTCTTTTACCTTTTCGATCCAGCCCTCTGGAGCATCCCATTTCACACCGCCAACACGCATATAGTTGAAGGTAATGCGGGCACCACATAGATCATTTAATAGGTTCAAAATCATTTCACGTTCACGTACTGCATACATAAATGGGCTTGTTGCCCCCAAGTCCATAAGGAATGTTCCAAATGCAATCAAGTGACTGGCAACTCGTCCAAGCTCCATTGCAAGGACACGAAGATACTCCGCTCTCTCAGGGATTTCTAAACCCATCATCGTTTCTACCGTATGAACAACTGTATAGTTGTTTGTCATCGCTGACAGGTAATCCATGCGGTCAGTGTACGGAATGATTTGTGTATATTGCAAGTCTTCAGCCAGCTTTTCCGTTCCACGATGTAAATAACCGATAACAGGTGTAGCTTCTTTAATGATTTCACCATCAAGCTTAAGAACTACCCGGAATACCCCGTGTGTACTTGGATGCTGAGGACCAACGTTGAGTAGCAATTCTTCTGTTTTGTAAGCCATTTGCTACACCTCCACATCATACTGCTCGTAGTCTTTACGAAGTGGGTGTCCTACCCAATCGTCAGAGAGCATGATTCTAACTAAATTAGGATGATTCTTGTATTTGATTCCGAGTAGATCATAGGATTCTCTTTCCGGCCAATCGGCGCCAGGCCATAGCGGCACTAAGGAATCGATCTCTGGATTGTCGCGATCAATTTTTACTTTTAAAGCAACAGATTGGCGATTTTTATAAGAGTAAAGATGGTTGTACACTTCCATATGTTTCACGAAGTCTGAGCCGTGGTGCTCTGATAAATAATCGAATCCAAGCTGTTCATTGTATTTAAGGAATTCGGCGATCTTGTAATATGTGTCTGCCTTTGCAACCAATGTAGGTACATCTTGAGATAGCTTGTTTATGTAAGCATCTTCTAATACGTCTTCTCCTAGATGGTCTTTGATCACCTTAATATATTTATCTAAATATGGTTGGTTTGGTGATGGAGCTTCTGGTGGTGTATCTGCACCTACAGCTTCAGCGGCACCGCCGGCTTTTGCTTTTGCAGCAGCCACAGCAGCGGCCTTCGCTTTCGCAGCAGCGATTGCTTTAGCCTTTTCATCGTCACCGGCTGCGGCTCCTCCGCCTGCCTTCGCAGCTTTTGCCTTTGCAGCAGCGGCTGCAGCGGCTTTCGCTTTCGCAGCGGCAATCGCCTTCGCCTTATCATCTGTACCTTCTGGTAACGCAGTTGCTCCTTCTGCTTGGAATGCTGCTTCTGATGCTGCTGATTTAGCTTTTGCAGCAGCGGCAGCCTTTGCTTTGGCGGCTGCAGCAGCTTTCGCCTTCGCCGCAGCGGCGGCCTTCGCTTTTGCATCGGCTCCTGCATCAGTTTCGGCATTAGTGCCCGGTACTTTAACATTTGGACTAGTGTCTATGACAGCTCCACCTACGGTTGTTTCGATACCTTCATTCGTATCTGGTTTCGCCTCTGCATTAGCGTCACCTTGTTGTTTCGCTAACGCTGCGGCTTTTGCCTTTGCGGCAGCAGCAGCTTTCGCCTTGGCTGCAGCGGCAGCCTTTGCTTTGGCATCCGCAGTTGCGCCAGCTGTTTCAGCTGTAGGTGCTTCAGAAGCCGCTTCTAGCGGTTGCTCAGCTTTCGGTTCCTCTGCCTTTGGAGCTTCAGCCTTAGGTTCTTCCGCTTTCGGAGCAGCTTCGGCATTCCCCGCACCAGCAGCCTGCTTTTCAGCCATTTTGCGAGCAGCAGCAGCCTTTGCCTTTTCAACAGCCTCTTTCTTTAACTGTTCTAAATCCTTTTCACTCATGGATTACATCACCCGCTTTCCAGTCTTAGCCTCTAGGCGGATTTTTTCCTCCAATTTGAGCAAGCCATATAGTAATGCTGCTGGATTTGGAGGGCAACCAGGAATATAAACATCAACCGGTACAATTTGGTCTACACCTTTTACGACTGCGTAAGATTTCACATACGGTCCACCCGCAGTTGCACAAACACCCATTGCAATGACCCATTTAGGTTCAGGCATTTGGTCGTATAGGCGACGCAAGATTGGTGCCATTTTTTTCGTAACAGTACCAGCCACAATCATACAGTCTGCATGACGTGGGGAAGCACGGAAAACCTCTTTACCAATTCGAGAGATATCAAAGTGCGCTCCACCTGCTGCCATCATTTCGATTGCACAACAAGCGAGCCCGAAGGTCATTGGCCATATTGAACCTCTGCGAGCCCATGCTTTAATTTCTTCTACTGTAGTCAAAAACACATTGCGTTTGAACTCTTCTTGTTCTTCCGGTGTAATATCCGCTAAATTTAAATTTAAATCCACTTTAACACCTTCTTTTTCCAAGCGTAAATTAGGCCGATAATAAGCATAACAACGAAGATTAACATCTCAATTAATGCGAAGATGCCCAACTTATCATAGGCAACTGCCCATGGATATAAGAAGATCGTCTCCACATCAAAAATAAGAAACATTAAAGCAAAAATATAATAACGTACATTAAACTGAACCCTAGCTTCATGGAAAGGTTCGAGACCACTTTCGTAGGTCGTCCGCTTTGCTTCCGTAGGATTATACGGTCTTAGGAACCTACCGAATGTCAATGCTCCGACAGGTAGTATAATACCTAACAATAGAAAGACAACTACAATCAAATAATTGTTTTGGTACAGAAGTAAACTGTCCATACCATCCCCCCCAAATCGGTTTATTCTTAAATACTCACACCGACCCTATTATAGCAAATAGCTAAAATTGTGTCGACCAAACGTCAAAAATATCGTAAAAAAACATGAACTTATCCTTGGAAATATTGACATTTTCCCTACTATGTGATTAAGTCTGTGCATTTTATCACATAATTATTTTTGTTTTATGAAAAAAATGTGAACACAGTTCTTTTCATTATTATTTTGATGTAACATTTTGTTTCATTATATGAAACTCTGTTGCAGAAAACACAGGAGGCCAGGAAGGCTCATATACTTTTAGTAACTGACGCGAGTTTTGAGCAGATTACAGGCCTTTAGTGACCGAGGCCCCGCCTTTTTGCTCGGTCCGGGCTCTAAACTACGATTTAGCGACCGGGAGGCTGCTTTTCTGCTCGGTTCGGGCTCTAAACCGCTTTTTAGTGACCGGACTCTTGCTTTTTTACATGATTCAGGTT
>JAEWMK010000028.1 GCA_023457235.1 Bacillota bacterium | reverse complement strand
GAATCCAAAACCTTTTTCTGCATTAAACCATTTAACTGTACCAGTTTTCATTTGTATTTCCTCCAATAATTTTATTATTCACCATAAGCTTATTTACTTTTTATTTAATCAAATATAAAAAAGCCGTAACTGCAAGTTGTGGAGAAGTAATCGTCCACATTCCATTTGCAGTCACGACTTACGTATATACATGCAAAATTTTATAAACGAACTTAATAGCGTATGCCTAATGATATACCATATAGCTTCTTAAGTCAAATTATTATTTAAAATTATGTCGGCTATGATTTTCAACGACCTGCAGCATTTTTGTACTTGGGCTCATATCGCTATGACATAATGGACAAACTGGCTCGTCACTACTTTTGAAGTTATCACGAACCCAACAGTTGCAATCATCTGAAGTGCACACCCACACCTTAGTCTCCTCTGTAACAACCTCTTCTACTGGTCTTCTTCCAAAAGCCATTACCTACCACACCTTTCGAGAATTATGTTCATAAAAAATCCATAATAGCCATGATTGCAACAAAAAAACTTATTATAAAAACATAACAAAATGGGATATGTTATATCTTTATAATAAGCGACTTAAAAATATAATTTTTTAAACTCTTTATCATATTATACCCTATAAAACATTTTTATACCAATTTATTTCAAAATTATGGATATACGCCTATGCTCTCCAAAAAAGGGTAGATAAACTCCTAAAGCTTATCTACCCTTTTTTTATTTTTGTAATGCCTCTTTTTCCAGTGTTTCTGCTTTATCTGTTTTTTCCCAAGGTACATCAAGGTCGATGCGACCAAAATGTCCGTATGCAGCGGTTTGCTTATAGATCGGGCGACGTAGGTCTAACATTTTGATGATTCCAGCAGGACGAAGGTCAAAGTTATTACGGACAACTTCAACTAACTTCTCTTCTGAAATCTTTCCAGTTCCAAACGTATCAACGGCAATCGATACCGGTTGGGCAACACCAATGGCGTAGGCAAGCTGGACTTCACATTTTTCCGCTAAACCGGCTGCAACAATATTTTTGGCTACATATCTTGCTGCATAGGCTGCTGAGCGGTCAACCTTTGTTGGATCTTTCCCAGAGAATGCGCCACCGCCATGGCGTGCATACCCTCCATAAGTATCAACGATAATTTTTCTACCTGTTAAGCCGGCATCACCTTGAGGTCCGCCAATAACGAAACGGCCTGTAGGATTGATGAAATATTTTGTATTTTCATCAATTAGTTCTTTGGGAACAATTGGGTTAATAACAAATTCCCTAATATCTTTTTGAATTTGTTCTAAAGATATTTCCGGGTTATGCTGTGTGGATACAACAATGGCATCAATTCGCACCGGTTTATCGTTTTCGTCATACTCAACCGTTACTTGTGTCTTTCCATCGGGACGTAAATATGCAAGCGTATCATTTTTACGAACCTCTGCCAAGCGGCGGGAAAGTTTGTGCGCCAATGAAATAGGCAGCGGCATTAATTCAGGTGTTTCGTTACAAGCGAATCCAAACATTAATCCTTGGTCCCCTGCGCCAATCGCTTCAATCTCTTCATCTGACATTGTACCTTCTCGGGCTTCCAACGCTTTATCAACACCCATTGCAATGTCAGGAGATTGTTCGTCAATTGATGTTAATACAGCACATGTCTCCGCATCAAATCCATATTTTGCACGATTGTAGCCAATGCCATCAACCGTTTCACGTACAATTTTTGGAATATCCACATAAGTAGATGTGGTAATTTCACCGGCAACTAGTACTAAGCCTGTTGTTACAGTCGTTTCAGCCGCTACACGAGCGTTTGGATCGTTTTTAAGGATCTCATCCAAAATAGCATCAGAAATTTGATCACATATTTTATCCGGGTGTCCTTCCGTTACTGATTCCGAAGTAAACAAACGACGATTCTTTGTCATTTAAATATGTACCTCCTAAGAAAAAATCAATTTTAACGGTACTCATTCCCTTTATACGTTGGCTAATACCTTTTCTATATTTTAAGGTATCCATTTTTGTATAAAAAACTCAAAATAAATCATATAAAGACGCAAAAAAACCTTTCCTACAAATAAATGAGGAAAGGTTGTTTAAACAACTAAGCCTTTCACTCTTATCGCTCAAGACAAAAGCTTGTCTTGCAACAGGTTAAGCACCTTGTCACCATTATTTATTTTCCAACGAAATAATCCGGATAGTTGCGGTAATTTCAAGGAAATAATAATAGTGTCGGTTGCCGGGTTTCTTAGGGTCTGTCCCCCCTCCACCAACTCGGGATAAGAGAGTATCCGTTCTGACCTATAGTATCGTAGAAAACCATATTTTGCAATTGAAATTTAAAAATTAGATAAAGATTTTAAATAGTATAGACTATTAATCTAAATATGTTATACTATTTAACATATTATAGATTATAAAATGATTTAAATTAATGAAAAGGAAGGTTTTGTTCATGAACTCTGTTCGTAACACGATTGAATTAAAGGATGTGATTAGTGGAGCTAATGTCCATCATAATCTGTCTGTTCCACAATTAGTGGAAAAAACACTATCAAGAGAAGAAGCTATATTATCTTCAACAGGTGCTATCCGTGCTACAACTGGAAAATATACTGGCCGTTCACCAAAGGATAAATACATTGTCGAAGAGGCTTCAACAAAAGATAAAATAGATTGGGGTTCCGTTAACCAACCAATCTCTGCTGAAGTTTTCAATTCACTTTATCAAAAAGTGTTAAATTACTTAAGTTCTAAGGATGAAATCTTCCGTTTCCAAGGATTTGCCGGGGCAGATACTAAATATCGTTTACCAATTCAAGTAATCAATGAATACGCATGGCATAATTTATTTGTTCATCAATTATTTATTCGTCCAACTGATGAAGAATTACAGTCACATACTCCTGAATTCACTGTAATTACTGCACCTAATTTCAAAGCTGACCCAGCTGTTGATGGTGTAAAATCAGAAACATTTATCATCATTTCTTTTGAGCAAAAAACAGTATTAATCGGTGGTACTGAATATGCTGGTGAAATGAAGAAGTCAATCTTCTCTATTATGAACTATTTATTACCTGAAAAGAATGTATTGCCAATGCACTGCTCAGCCAATATCGGTCAAGAAGGCGATGTAGCATTATTCTTCGGTTTATCAGGTACTGGTAAAACAACATTATCTGCTGATCCAAATCGTCGTCTAATTGGTGATGATGAGCATGGTTGGTCTAATAATGGCGTATTTAATATCGAGGGCGGCTGCTACGCAAAATGTATTAACCTTTCTCAAGAAAAGGAACCACAAATTTGGGATGCAATCCGTTTCGGTACTGTATTAGAAAACGTAGTTCTTGATGATGCTACTAGAGTTGCAGATTATGATGATTCATCATTAACAGAAAATACTCGTGCGGCTTATCCAATTCACGCAATTGATAATATCGTAACACCAAGTATTGGTGGTCATCCAAATACAATTATTTTCTTAACAGCTGATGCTTCTGGCGTTTTACCTCCAGTAAGCCGTTTAACTAAAGAGCAAGCAATGTACCACTTTATCAGTGGTTATACAAGTAAGGTTGCTGGAACTGAGCGTGGCATCACTGAACCACAACCAGCATTCTCAACATGCTTTGGTTCACCATTCTTACCAAGACCAGCTAGAGTGTATGCTGAAATGCTTGGTGAAAAAATCGACCAATACAATGCACATGTATTCTTAGTTAACACTGGATGGACTGGTGGCGAATACGGTGTTGGTAAACGTATGAATCTTTCTTACACAAGAGCAATGGTTCGTGCTGCCCTTGAAGGAGAGTTAGATAACGTTGAAACCGTAACAGACCCTATTTTTGGTCTACAAATTCCATTGCATTGCCCTGGGGTACCTGATGAAGTACTACAACCTAAGAAAACTTGGGCTGACGGTGCTGCATATGAGAAGAAAGCAGTTGAATTAGCACAAGCATTCAATGAAAACTTCAAGAAATTTGCAGATGTATCAGACGAAATCAAAAATGCAGGTCCATTAGTAAAATAATAAAATTCAAAGCACGGTGATGCCCGTTTAACGGGGTTCCGTGCTTTTTTGTTGGGATGAAAAAGGATGGCAGACGTAGTTTGATTTGTTCTCGTGAAGATGATTGTAATCGCTTGTTATCCATAATCAAACGGGCTCCTGATTGCTTTTGATGATGGATTAACTCTGGTTATCCGTAACCAAAGAGGCTCCTGGTTGCTTTTGATGATGGATTAACTCTGGTTATCCATAACCAAAGAGGCTCCTGGTTGCTTTTGATGCTGGATTAAATCCTTATAGCGGTACCATCCTCACCTTGTTGCATCCATTGCGCTAGTTTCTGAACAACTTGACGATTAACTTGTGGCGGGAAGTAATGGGTGTAGTCCTCGAAAATCCATTTAGAATACCGTTTACCATGCTCCTTTAGCTTATTTTCCAATAAATAAGCATGTTCCACTGATACATTTTTGTCCTGTGCTCCATGGATAATTAACACCGGGGCATTGATTTTTTCAATTTGCTCTAAAGGAGTTCTCCAGCTGTACTGGTCAGGAACTTTAGCCGGTGTTCCGCCGATGACCCGCTTCATCATTCTTCTAAGATCTTCTCTTTCTTCATACGTTAAAGTCATGTCGGATACACCGCCCCATGTCACAATTGACTTCGCATCAGGCTTTTCAATCGCTGTAATTAATGCCATCACACCCCCACGGGAAAAGCCAAATATATGGATATTATCACGGTCCACTAAAGGGTGCTCTTCCAATATTTCAAATGCCTCAAAAGCATCTCTTCTATCTTCCCCAGCAAAATCCTCATAGCCTTCCCCACCGCAATTCCCTCTATAAAACGGTGCGACCACAACAAAGCCTTCCGAGGCAAATTGTATGATTCTCCCAACCCGCACCATTCCTACACCTTTAATTCCACCTCTTAAGTATAAAAAGCCCGGGAACTTCCCATTTCTCCCCTCCGGCTTCCACTTTGGAACAGCTAAAAATGCCTTAACACGGTAACGATCGCTTAAATATGTAATCAGAAAGACATCAATCTTAGTGTGCGGTGAAGGATATCTTTGTGAATCAATGATGTTAGCATACTTCAACATTAACTTAACTCCCTTCTGCTGTATCAACTGTTATACGGGGACAGGCACCTATAAAAAGCCATGATACATCACCTTTTCCCAATTAGTTTTAGTATTACCGCAATACATTCGTTAAATATATAAAAATAGAGATGGAGCATACTTCTGATTGATTTTAAAATTCAATCATAGTTATGTCCATCCCTTATTTGGCATTACGAGCCTCGTTCAAAAACTTATTGAATTCATTTTTATTGCGAAGATACGATGAAAAATTCGGATCTCTTTTTTCTCTTGCATTTTTTACTTTTTCTATTAACACCTGATCTTCGGATAATATTTTGGTCATTTCATCCACTTTAAGCTTTTTTTCAATCTTAAAAACGACATCAAATTGTTCTTCGATTAATTTAGTCAAGTCCTTTAATTCGATAATCGTTTTATCCCCGATAAAGTCATCAAGAGCTTTTTTTGTTATAAAATCCATCGAATCACCTCCTCCTTATCATATCATACTTGATAGTGCCTGACTCCATTTAAATTTTAATATAGGCATTCACACATTTTATTCTACCATCATAGTCTATTTTAGATTCAATTCAAGGGGGTTTGTATAATATGAAATGGCGTCAACTAATGGTGGTAACAATATCTTTACTTGTCCTATTCGCATTTACTGCATGTTCCCAGGATACACCACAGAAGGTTAAGCTTGCAGAGGTTACCCACTCGATTTTTTATGCACCGGAATATGTAGCACTTGAAAAAGGCTTTTTTGCTGAAGAGGGTCTTGATGTTGAGATGACGACTACTTGGGGCGGAGATAAAACAATGACAGCCTTGTTAACAGGCGGAGCGGATGTTGCTTTGGTAGGCTCTGAGACCTCCATTTACGTCGAAGCCCAAGGTGCAACGGATCCGGTCATCAATTTTGCGCAACTCACTCAAACTGACGGTACATTCCTAGTTGCTCGTGAAAAAGTTGACAATTTCACATGGGAGCAATTAAAGGGCAGTACTTTCTTAGGACAGCGTAAAGGCGGAATGCCGCAAATGGTTGGAGAATTTGTTCTCAAGAAACATGGGATTGATCCGCATAATGACACAACTTTAATTCAAAACATCGATTTCGCTAATATCCCGAATGCTTTTGCCTCTGGAACTGGCGACTATGTTCAATTGTTCGAACCGACAGCGAGTATTTTTGAAAAAGAAGGTAAAGGCCATATTGTGGCATCGTTTGGAACAGAATCGGGTCATGTTCCATATACAACATTTATGGCAAGGGATAGCTACATGAAGGAAAATCCTGAGGTTATTGAAAAATTCACGAAAGCTGTTTATAAAGCACAGATTTGGGTTCAGGAGCATAGTGCGAAAGAAATCGCCGAAGCAATTGCACCACATTTCCAAGATACCGACCTATCCATTATTGAAACGGTTGTTGACCGCTATAAGAGCCAAGGTTCCTTTGCAACGGATCCAATATTGGATGAAGAAGAGTGGAACAACTTACAGGATATTATGGATGAAGCCGGTGATCTTCCAAAACGAGTTGATTATGAAACACTTGTAAATACAGACATCGCGAAAAAAGTGATGGCTGAATAGGAGGGAGGGTTTTTCTCCGATGAGCTTTTTAGAAATCCAAAATATTCACCACACCTATTTTTCTCCAAAAACAGCAACTACGGCTCTAGAAAATATATCACTTTCAATTGAGGAAGGGGAATTTATCTCCTTCCTCGGCCCTAGCGGCTGTGGGAAAACTACATTGCTTTCCATCATTGCGGGTTTGCTTGAGCCGACGGAGGGTTCAATTAAAATTGATGGCATTAATGTAAGCGACCAAAAGACGATGATCGGTTATATGCTGCAGCAGGATTATCTTTTCCCGTGGAAAACGATCGAGGAAAATATTACGCTCGGTTTAAAAATTATGAAAATCTATACCCCGGAAAATTACAAAAAGTCACTTGATCTCCTAAAAGAGATGAATCTGGAAAACGTTGAAAAAAAGTATCCAAGTGAATTATCCGGTGGAATGCGCCAGCGCGTAGCATTAGTTCGAACACTTTCAACAAATCCGAAAATTCTCTTGCTTGATGAGCCGTTTTCAGCACTTGATTATCAAACAAAGCTTAAACTTGAGGATTTAGTGTTTCAAACTTTAAAGGAATACAATAAAACAGCACTTTTAGTAACCCATGATATCGGCGAAGCCATCGCCATGAGTGACCGTATTTTCCTCCTGAAAGCAAATCCAGGGGAAATCGCACAATCCTTCATTGTTCCAAAGGAGTTACAAGGCCTTACTCCTTTTGCAGCAAGGCAGCATCCAAGTTTTTCAGAGTTATTCCAAACTATTTGGGAGGAGTTGAACAATCTTGAGTCAAAAACAACTTAAAACAGAGCTTCTGCACAAGGAATATTTACAGTCGTTAAAAAAAGAAAAGCGTTTGACTCAATTTTGGCAGCTTCTTATTTTTATCACCTTTTTTGGTTTATGGGAAATTTCCAGTAGAAATCACTGGATTGATCCACTAATTTTCAGTTCTCCTACAAAAGTGTGGAATTTATTTTTAACAAAAATAAGCGATGGTTCTTTGCTTGTTAATTTACAAGTAACATTGTTTGAGACGATTTTAGGATTTATTTTAGGGACACTTTTAGGAACTGTATTAGCTGCGATATTATGGTGGTCGCCAAGATTATCGAATATCCTTGACCCCTATTTAGTCATTTTAAATGCGATGCCAAAGGTAGCCTTAGGACCGATCCTCATTGTTGCTTTGGGACCAGGTTATACCTCCATAATTGCCATGGGTACGATCATATCCGTTATTATTACAACAATTGTTGTTTACACGTCTTTTAGAGAGGTAGATTCCAATTATATTAAAGTCATGCAAACCTTCGGAGCGACAAGAATCCAAACATTCCAGCATACGATCCTCCCTGCTTCGTTCCCAACAATTATTTCAACTTTAAAGGTAAATGTAGGCTTATCATGGGTCGGCATAATTGTCGGGGAATTTCTCGTATCCGCCAAGGGGCTCGGGTACTTAATCATATATGGCTTTCAGGTCTTCAATTTCACACTAGTATTAATGAGTTTATTGCTAATCGCGGTATTTGCGACGATTATGTACAAATTAGTGGAATGGCTTGAAAATAAACTTGTGAAAAACGGGGCATAACTTTGCTTTCCTAACAAAAGGGCCTGCCCCACCCCATATAGACAAATAACCCCCGACACCAAAAGTGCCGGGGTAATTATGACAAAAAGGGAATCTTGTTCCCTACGAATTCACGATAAAGGTGTAAATAAACAAACCTTCACAAAAATATACATAATAAATAATCACACGAATACCGACTACTCAGCAACTTGAGCCAAAGCTTGTTGATAAAGTCGCTTCGAAATATAAAAATCATGTATGATCAATGTATCTAATAATGGCTTAATCTCTTGAATTAGACCCTTCTTCTTGGCAAAAATCAGTACACCAATGGTTCCAATGGGCTGTAACAAAAATGTTTTGGCAAGTGTTCTGGCAGCGTGTTCGTCCATTACGACGAATTTTAAATCAAGTTCCTTCGCTCCAACAATCACTTCTAACTCACCTTCATGAAGTTTACCATATAATTTTTTCACAAGATGACTATTTTCAACTTGATATAATTGGAGCGCCCTTTCCTTAACCATCGTCGATAATTCATCTCTACCATACTGTCTAGGTGAATCACTATTAACTACTTCTTCATAAACAGCTTGGGGCACGTAAACTTCCTCAAACAAAGCGGTTAGAAGATGCAACTTCCCAATAATCGAAAGACCAATAATTGGTGTTGAATTTGTAATAACTTTACTTTTCAACATTTATACCACCCAACAAGTCCTTTATAGCCCGCTCATCATCTTTTAAATGCTCTTCAGTGTATTCCATCCATGGTATATTTTTTGATCGCAAAAAATCAATAAACTCTCCTAATGATTTTCCCGATAGTTCAGCAGCTCTAGCAAGAGTCACCTCCTTATTAACAAAAAGACCGAGTGCTAATGAAACCTTTACTTTGGTATCAATATTCGGACCATCCAGTGCATCTAATAATGGAAAAAATTCTTTTGGTAAATTTACTTGAAAAGATTCCATTTCCATCTAAATCACGCTCCTTTTAGAATACTTTAACATATTTTAACATCATTAAAATATCTTTAAAACAATTTACGGTTAGCATAATTTATATAGGGGCTTGGATACGAATCATATTATACGGCTTCCTGGTCTTCTTGCGCGAAATAAAGCATAGCTATCTGGATTTGAGGAGCTATACCCTAATAAATAGTAGCTGCAATAAGAGCTACATCATCAATGGACTTCATTGAACCATTTTTATTAGAATATTGGGCTAATGCCTTATTAAGAAGATCATCCGCTTTCACTTTCCGATTTTTTATTAAAAGTGTTTTTAAGCTCTCAATATTTTCTCTTGTTGTGTAATTTTCATTATCAAAAATCCCATCTGTGTATAAAAAAATTTTTGATTCTCCCGAATAATTTAAAGTTCCCGTTTGAACATCTATTTCTGGAAGCATTCCTAGTGGAACACAGCCTTCGTTTAATTCAGTAGCATTTCCAACATCATCAATTAAAAATCCCGGCGGATGGCCAGCAGACGCATATTGAATGATTTTTTCCTTTGTATCAATCACAACATAAGTTCCAGTTAAATAATACTTTTTCGATGTGGTATTATCATTGTAAGTATACAAGGAGATAATTTCCTTATTTAATCTCTTCATCACGTGTTCTGGATAGACTATCCTCTTAATCATTCCCTCAAGTAGAGATCGTAAAGATATACACACAAGCGAAGAGGCAACGCCATGACCCATTACGTCCTTAAACCTTAAATCTAGATGCTAGTTGATTTAAGGTTTCTGCCATAGTCGCTAAATCTGTAGCTGTTGTGGCTGTTTCTTCTATTCCGGCTGCTGTTTCTTGAGTTACAGATGCAATGTTTTGAACAGCTGATAGAACCTCTTGTGCTTGAGCGGCTTGCTGCTCGCTCGCTGCAGCAATTTCAGTTACTCTTGCAGAAGAATCTTTTAAAAGCTTCACAATATCATTGAATGTTGTTCCAGCCTTTTCGACTCTTTCATTTCCCATTGCTACGGAGTCAACTGAACGCTTTGTGTTTTCTTGAATCATAGTAATTAATTCAGAAATTTCTTTTGTTGCTTTACTACTGCGTTCAGCAAGCTTACGAACCTCATCCGCTACTACAGCAAAGCCTTTTCCTGCTTCCCCCGCACGGGCAGCTTCTATTGCTGCATTTAGAGCAAGTAAATTGGTTTGTTCTGCAATATCATCGATCACTTCGATAATTTCACCTATTTGGACAGATTTATTAGCTAAATCTTGAATACTTGTGCTGATTTGTTCCATACCAACAATCGTATCATTAATGACAATTCCACCTTGTTCTGCTGCCCCGACAGTTCGGTCTGTCAAGCTTGCTGCATGTTGTGCGTTTTCAGAAACGGCCTGAACTGCCTCCGCCATTTCTGTCATCATATCTGCAGACGTATTGGCATCTTGCGCCTGCTGAGCACTACCAGAGGCAATTTCTTCTGTACTTGCTGATATTTCTTCAGCGCTAGCCGCAAGACTGGTTGCATTTTCCGTTACTTCGCCTATCGCTCTATGCATGTTTGAAATCATCTGATTAAAGGAAACGATTAATTCCCCGATTTCGTCTTTAGAATAGTAATCTCCGTGAGCCGTTAAATCACCTTCCCCAGCTTTCGCCATTTCACTTACAAGACCGTTAATTGGAATTGTTAGTGTTCGAGAAATGACCATTCCTAATATAATAGGAAGAATAGCCGCAATAACAATGATAATAACCATAAAAATGGTAGTAGTTTTTTCTTGACTTTGAATTTCATTTCTAAGCTCATCTGCTTCTTTTGCATTAAAATCTGCTAATTCTTGTAACAATAGATTTAGTTCATTAGTAGGTTGTTGTAGTCTTGTTTCAAAAAATTTGTATGCTTCTTCGGTAGTCCCATTCGCAACAATCGGAAATAATTGTTCGCGTTCCGTTTGAATATCGGTTAAAAGAGCTTCAACCTGAGGGAGGCGTTCTCTTTCATAGTCTGTTAGATTTGTATTTTTGTAATCATTTACATCATTAACAGCTAATTTTCCTCGTTCGTTTATTTCACTAATTATTTCATCTATTCTAGTTCTGTCCTGCATGATCATTGTTTCTTTCAGCAATGCTTCATTTGCACGAGATTGAGTTCTTAAATCATTAATCCATTTAACAGGTAATAAATTATCTTCATACATTTCAGTCGAACGGTCAACCATTTGATTCATATTATAAAAACCAACCCCTCCGACTAACACAATAAATACTAAGCTACTTATAATTAGCATAAGTAGCTTTTTTACTACAGTTAAGTTTTTTAACCAATTCATCTTATGTTCCTCCAGTTTTAATGTTCTACAAGCTGTTTTAATTGAAGAAGCTTTTCTATACTTATCACTCTATCAATATCAAGTAAGATAATAAGCCGCTCTTGTAAATGACAAATTCCTCGAATATAGGCTTCTTCTACAAGGCTTTCATACTTTGGAGCATTTTCCATTGTTTCTTCATTCACTTTTAGCACTTGTGTCACTTGATCTACTAATAATCCAATCTGTTCATTCTGGACATCAACTACCATTATTCGAGATTTTCTAGTTGTTTGTTGCCCGGATATTCCAAATCTCTCACGTAAATCCATGACAGGGATGAGCTTACCTCGTAAATTCATCATTCCCATCATAGAAAACGGGGAATTTATCACTGGAGTTATGGTTGGTATTGTAATAATATCTTTCACTTTATCAATTTCAATTCCATATTCTTCGTCACCAAGCCTGAAAGTCGTCAACTGCAGGATCTTTTCTTCGCTAATTACCTCATTACTTTGATGTGTGTTCGTTACATCCTTTGTACCTTCCTCATTGACGATTGAACCAACATCTAGTATTAGGGCTACATTGCCATCTCCCATTATCGTGGCACCTGCAATATATTTCGGATTACCGATATATTTCCCAAGTGATTTAATCACAATTTCTTGATTCCCAAGTGTTTTGTCTATAATGATTCCGACTCTCTTATCCGCTAATCCGAGTACAACAACAAATAATCGTTTTTTATTCTGTATTTCTTCTTCACTAGCGTTTAGTCGTTTATGTAGCCGAACAAGTGGGAGCACTCGATCACGAACAATGCCAACTTCCTGATTTTGAATGGTTTTAATATCTTCTTTGCCTATTCGAATAATTTCCTGAACATTAGCAAGTGGTACCGCAAATTGTTTTTCACCTATTTTTACAAGAATTGAGCGGATAATCGCTAATGTTAATGGTAGCTTTATTGTAAAAGTCGTCCCTTCCCCGACTTTCGTATCGATATCGATAATTCCATTTAGTTTTTCAATATGACTTCGTACAATATCCATACCAACGCCTCGGCCGGATATGTCTGTAATTGTTTTCGCCGTCGATATTCCTGATTTAAAGATGAGAAATACTAAATCTTTCTCTGTCATCCGATCTACTTCATCTTCAGAAAGTAGTTGCTTTTTGATGGCTGACTGTTTAATTTTTTCCCTATCTATACCTTTCCCATCGTCCGAAATAGTGATCACAATGTAATTTTCTTCATGAGACGCTTTTAATATCACAGTTCCTTGACGTGGTTTTCCTAATCTTTCACGTTCTTCTGGGGATTCAATTCCATGATCAAGAGAATTTCGTAGTAAATGAATAATGGGATCTGCAATTTCTTCAATTAAATTACGATCAAGCTCTGTTTCTTTGCCTTCCATAATAAAGTTAACTTCTTTTAATGACTTTTGGGCAATATCCCGAACCATACGTGGGAAACGATTGAACAGCTGCTCAATTGGCAACATTCTTGTCTTTATCATCCCTTCTTGTAGTTCGCTAATAATTTGCCCAAGATGATTTTCCACCTCATGAAATCCTTCTATATCGGGATCATTTTCATATCGATCCGCTAATCTCCCCCGAACATCCGTTAATCTCGTTTGACTAATGACCAGTTCCCCTACAAGGTTCATCAACGATTCTAACCGTTCTACATCGATCCGAACGGTTTGCTGTATCTTTACCTGTGAATTAGATTTTCCGCTAGATTCTTCGGTTTCTGGAGATCTTTGTTCCACAATTTTTAGCTTTTTCCCTACACAAAAGCTCTCAAGATTTGAAGTTGTTAGTAAGGTTAAATGAATTGCTTGTATATCCGAGATGCTATTGACAATATTAAATACCTCTTTGTTTTTCGCATTTGTCACAATAATAAAAGCTAAACTGCCATCAAATTGGGCCTCATTTTCAATAATTTCCGGCGATGGAAAGGAAGCAATAATCTCTCCGATTTCCTTTAAATTGTTATGAATTAAAAAAGCACGAACTGATTTTAACAATGTGTCGTTATTCAAAGCCACGTATACAACAATCGCATTCATTCCAAGTTGAAACGCCTTTTCTACCATATCCTTTTGGTATACATCAAGAATCACTTCTGGAAACACCTTGCCATCTGAATGATTCTGGATACCTTGTTTTTCAATAGCTGAAATGTTCTCATCATCTTTTTTATTGCTATTGCTATTTTGAATGGATTCTAAATTTACGATTAGGTCGGAGATAACAATAGAATCAATCGAACCATCTACTAACGCTTCTTTTAAAAGTTTTATTCGGTCAATCGATTCAAAAATAATATTAATGATATTTGTATTTACTGTAAGCTTTTGATTCCGAATGGAATCGAAGACATTCTCCACTTTATGAGTTAATTCCTTCATTTTTTCCATACCCATTGCAGCAGATGATCCCTTGAGGGTATGAGCTGCACGGAAAATACTTTGAATCGTCTCAACATTTCCAGCGTCTTGTTCTAGATTCAATACTTCCCTTTCAAGAATTTCTAACTGCTCATCTACCTCATCCAAAAAGGCCCCTAAATACACAGATAGATCTATTTCCATTCGGACTACACCTCCTTCTTGTCGTAGGGATATAAAACTTTTTTAAGATTCAAAACACCAATTAATTGTTCATTTATTTTTGCAAATCCCTGAAAACAGTCCTTTTCAAGTGTATTAAACAATTCCAGAGGTGGCTCAACATGATTCCTCTCAACATATGTGACCATTGTTACCTCATCGACAATTAACCCTATATCTTCACCTTGATTATCTACGATAATAATGCGTGTTTTTTTCTGAAATGGGGGGGGCTTTCAAACGAAATCTTTTTCGTAGATCAATAACTGGGATAATACTTCCACGCAAATTTATCATTCCTAATATGAAAGTTTCGATCCCCGGAACCTCTGTAATTGTATGAACACGAACAATCTCAACGACCTCTTCTATACGTAAAGCACAAAGCTGCTTTCCAATTGAAAACACCGTATATTGTTCCAATTCATGCTCATTTTCTACCTGTTCCAAAATACCCCTCCTTATGAGTCACTAATAACTCACTCAAATATGTAGCAACATTTTAATGTTATTCATATTTATAATATGATTATACACAAATAGGACTTTTGTATTAGTGATAAGCATCACGTCAATACTATTAGTCAAAATTCTTCATAATTTGTTTTTCATTAAAAACACTCGAAAGAAAGATAACCAAAAAAGAAAAGACCGTTTTAACGATCTTTTTGTTATGCTAAAGCCTCATTTTTTCTCAACCTTAAATTTTGTTTGTGATTTTCTAGGTTTACTTCCTTGCAGGTTTAATAGGGCATCAAGTTCCTGACTAATTTTCACAGTATCTTCGGAAGTATATCCTTTGGTGATCCCAATAGAAATCAATTTCCTTCTTAAATATTCAATTTTTCTGTTTATATCATCAACAATCATAAAAATTATCTCCTCATAAACTAATTCTACCAGATATGTTTAAATCAAATTTCTGATTCCAAATTGGACAACAAAGAAATGACAGTTTTAGACGCCTGTTCTAGCTGTTTATAAGCTTCTTCGGCACCTAGCATATCACCTTTCCCATAACATTCTATAGCTAGTTTAGCATAATGGTGAACATCTCGATGAGGTCCCTCTAACCGTTTATATGAATCCGTACTTCTCACTTGAGCTGGAAGATCTCCGTAATACCACTTTCCTAACCTACAATCAGTATGAGATGTCAATTCCTTTTCATCAATAGCACCTATTCCTAATATCATGTTATAAACTTTCCATTTCCAAAGTAGGTGATCTGTTTTTGTAATTCTCACGATATCTCTATAGTTAAGTTTCACGTTAGTCACAAAGAAAATTTTGCGATAATCATCCAGGCGATTACTCAATTCAAAAACGATTTCTGCTGTTTGTTTGGCAATTTCTTGAGAATACAAGCTATGTTCTTTAATTTCGGTGTTTCTCCCCTCAATTTCCAAAACCGTAGATGTCTGTTCTTCGCTCATCGCAGCAATTTGAGCAGTAGATGCGTTAATGTTTTTCATCATTGTCACGATTTTCATTAAAGCCTCCCCAGAATGCTCAGCTTCAATAACACTTTGCCCAACCAAGTTTTCCGTTTTCTTTATTTGATGAATAACCTGATTAGATACTTTTTGTAGAGAGTCCATATTGGAGGTAATCTGAATAATTTGATTTTTTGTATGTTCAGATAATTTACGCACCTCTGAAGCCACAACTGAAAAACCACGACCTTGTTCACCTGCCCTAGCGGCCTCGATACTAGCATTTAAAGCAAGTAAGTTGGTTTGATCTGCTATCCCCTTAATAACCTCTACAACATCTTGCGTATATTCAATTTCTGCGGCAAGTTGCCCAACCATTTTAACTACCTCTTCATATACATATCCAACCTTCTTTATATCCCGAAGGGCCTCATCTACCACCCTTTTCCTCTCTTCAGCTGATCGAACTGCTTCATCGGTTCCTTCCGCTACTTTTGCTGCATAGTTGGCTACTTCTTGAATAGATGAACTCATCTCTTCTGTTGCAGCTGTAACGCTGTACGTTTCCTCTATCTGTTTTTCCATACTTGAAATGAGTTGTTTTGTTGTATCTATTCCTGTCAGTTCATTCAGCATATCAGACATACCAAATAAGAAAGTCCTAAATGTTTCTTCCATATACACTTCAACAATAAGTTGTTGGTCGTATGCCGCTAGTTTTTGAACAGCAAGAATCGTTTTCATCATTCGATCTGGATTGTGATGCAATTTATCCATTAATACGGATGTCATAATTTGAATCAGTAAGTGATGAGCAGAAATAAAGTGTTCAGCAGTCAAGTTGATTCGGCTATGAACTTGACCAACAATAATCCTTGTATTAATATAGTCATGATTTACATCTGCACTCAAAAATTGGTCTACATACTTTTCCATTGATTTCTTTAATCTATCAACAGTAGAATGTTGAACAATGGTTTTATGAAGATGTTCAACCGATTGAATTCTTCCGTAAAATTGCTCAATCATTTTTTCTTTAAAAGGAGATAGAATGTCAGCAGCTTCTCTTACACGATTCAATGTCTCCTGATTAATACCCAAAAAATTCAGTCGCTCTTTTGCCCTTTCTCCAATCTCAGAAATATCTGTTTTACCAGAAAATTCCGTATATTCTTCCCATAGTCGATTTTTCTTCAGGAATATATTCATATTTATCCTCCATTTTTATTTGAAGATTTATTTTTTATGACATATTTTTTCAGCTCTTCTAACAGCTTTTGTTTCGAATACGCTTGAGGATTAAAAAGCATTCCATAAAGATATTCTTTATATCCCTGTTTTCCCCAAATTAATTCACCAACAATTTCTAATTGTTGATCGGTAATTACACATTCCATCTTTATAAGAGTGTTAGGTGTATGAAATTGATGAGTTGAAATTATTTTCGCTCCTTTTAAGCTCATATCTGAAATATAAAACGACCCTGTTGTCTTAGCTTCTACGTTCTCACCTTGAATTTCTAAAATAGTAAATGATGCTAGTATGGGTTTATTAAAAGTCAGTCTAAATCCTTCTTTTCGCTTGAATTGCCCTAGATAATTCATGCTTTCACTACCCCTTTAATCAATTCAATTTCTAGAAATTAGATTTTTTTACAAGACTCTTTTAGATATCTTTCAAATTCATTTTTTGATAAGGGTTTACTAAACAAAAATCCTTGTCCTTGTATACAACCTGTCTCACTCAAAGTCACCATTTGTTCTTGACTTTCAATACCTTCCGCAATTACATTTAGATTTAGCGATTGTGCAATATCAATGATCCCCTTTACAATTGCCTCACTTTCTTTGTTTAAATGAATATCCTTAATAAACGAAGCATCAATTTTTAACGTATCTATAGGAAGATGTTTCAGGTAACTAAAAGAACTATATCCTGTACCAAAATCATCTACCGAAACATGCACACCTAAGTTTCTAATACTTTGGAGAGTCTTTGCTGAATAATCAATGTCTGCAAAAATACTTTCAGTCACCTCTAACTCTAACCATTTCGCGTCCAAGCCGGTTTCAAATAAGATTTCTTGAATCCTCTCAACTAAGTTAGGTTGAGTAAATTGTCGGACAGACAAATTCACAGATAAGATTAAAGGTGGATACCCTTGATCCTGCCAATCTTTATTTTGTATACACCCTCGACGAATAACCCATTCACCAAGAGGGATAATCAATCCTGTTTCTTCAGCTACTGAAATAAACTTATCTGGTGAAATTCTACCTAATTCTGGATGCTCCCACCGAATCAGTGCTTCAACTCCAATTAAATCACCTGTTGAAAGATTTTTTTTAGGCTGATACTCAATATAAAATTGCTGTTGTTGAATGGCTTTATGAAGTTCATTTTCTAATAAGATTCGCTCTAGGGACCTTTGTTCCATATCTGAATGAAAGAATAGAAACCCATTTCTCCCTTGTTCTTTGACTGTATAAAGCGCAATATCTGCACGTTTTAACAAATCATCTACATTTCGTCCATTTAAAGGATAAAGAGCGATACCGATACTACATGAAAGATTGAATAACTTCCCTTGAATCTCAATCGTTTCTCGAAAACTATCTATTATTCTTTGCGCAAGGATTTCAACTTCCTTCACACTGGATATGCTTGATAACAAAATTGTAAACTCATCTCCCCCGATACGAGCGACAACATCAGTTGAGCGAAAACACTTTCTAATTCGCGTAGCTACTTCTATTAAAATAAGATCTCCCATTTCGTGTCCTTGTGAGTCATTAATATATTTAAATTTATCTACATCGAGAAACATAAGACCTAGTTGTGATTTGGACTTCTCAGCTTCTCGAACTTCTTTGCGAAGATGATCCATAAAGAATCTACGATTTGGTAATTCCGTCAAAGTATCATGGTATGCTAAATGATAAATCATTCTTTCCGCCTTTTTTCGTTCAGTAATATCATATCTAATTGAGACATATTGATATGGTTTTCCTTGTTCATTTAAAAAAGGAACAATGGTCGTATCTACCCAATAAAATGATCCATCTTTAGCTCGGTTTCGCACTTCTCCTCTCCAAATTTCCCCAAATCCAATGGTAGACCACATATCTTTAAAGAATTCCTTAGAATGATAGCCTGAATTGAGTATGCGATGATCTTGACCAAGCAAATCTTCCAAATGATACTGAGAGATTTTGCAAAATCGATCATTAGCGTAGAGAATTTTTCCAAGTTGATCTGTTATAGCTACAATAGCTGATTGATCTAAAGCATATTTTACATCTGCCAATTCCTTCAAAATTCTTATGTTTTTTTCTTGCTCATTCATTTTAATCACCTTTTTATAGGTTTTTAGACCTATATACAAATAGTTCTTTAAGATTATAAAATACAAATATTTGGAACCATTGTCAAACCAATTAATCGAATTTTAATACAATATATATCCCTTTTACCCGGAGATTCTACCTTTTTAGTCTATTATTTTGACTGTTTAGTACATAACAAATATTTAAATAATATTATAAAAAAAACAGATAGGATTAGCTCCTACCTGAATTAGTTTATCCTTTTTATATATGTGCTCATCAAATCCTGAATCTGATTGATATTTTGTTTTGATATTTGTGCCGGTTTTTCATAACCATAAAAATAAACCATATAACTCTTGCCAACTGATGTGATATGAGAAACATGTTCCAAATTAATTAGATATGACCGATGCGATTGAACAATACCACTATGTAAATAATCTTTCAGTTCCTCTAAAGTTTCTGGTGATGTGTATTCTTGTTGAGGTGTGTGTATGATCGTTTTTCTTCCACTTTTTTCAATAAAGAGGATTTCATCTACTAAAACATAAAAAAGTGATCGATTGAACTTAATAGGTATCCTTTTTTTCTCTCCAATCCCTAAAATAACATTGCTTTGTTGTAATAATTTTTTGGCTTTTTCTAATGCAAGATATAATCGATCTTTTTGAATCGGCTTTAATATATAATCCACAGGACTTAATTCAAATGCTTCAAGTGCAAACGAATCATGCGCAGTAGTGAAAATAAATTTAATATCTGGAATTAATTTTTGGCACTCTCTAATAGCATCAAGTCCTTTTAATTTTGGCATATCTATATCAGCTAATATAATATCTGGTTTATGAATCATAACCTTTTCTATTAATACTTCACCGTTTTCTGCTTCATCTATTACAATGAGAGAAGGTTGTAGTAATTCTATTAGCCTTTTTAATAGTTTCCTAGCTTCAGGTAAATCATCGGCAATAATAACCCGGTATTTTTGTGTCATTTAATCCCTCTTTTCAGAAATCATTATAGGTAGTTCAAACCAAAACTTGCTGCCTACTCCTTTTTTACTTTCTACATGAATCGTACCTTTCATAAGTTCAACTAATTGTTTAGAGACATTTAATCCAATCCCTGTTCCTTCAATAATATTATTTATTTCATTTTCTCGATAAAAGGGTTGAAAGACATAATCTAGGTTTGAGGAATCAATTCCGATTCCTGTATCAGTAATTACAAATTTCATATAATCATTAATCTTTAAACATTCAAGAATGATGGTGCCATTTTCTTTATTATATTTTACTGCGTTGGACAATAAATTTAATAATACTTGTTTAAAACGTGTTCGATCTGCATTCACATAAATATTTGAACTTGCTTTAAATCTATTAATTAAGGTTAAATTATTTTGGGCAGCTAAAGGGGCGATTAATCCCACCACTTCATTGATAACTTCTTGTACCTCCACAGGTTCAATAAAAATTGAAATGCTACCGGATTCTATCTTCGCTAAATCTAATATTTCATTAATAAGTCTTAATAGATGATTTCCAGCTTTCAGAATCTCTTCTATGCAATCTTGTTGAGATTTCGTTAATGGTTGTTCATCTGTATCCAATTCGAGTATTTGAGCAAATCCCAATATCGCATTCATTGGAGTGCGCAGTTCATGACTCATACTTGATAAAAATTCTGATTTCGCTTTACTAGCTCTCACGGCTTCATTTTTTGCTTGGATGAGATAATGCTCCATTTTTTTTCGATCTGAAATATTACGTGCAGTAAATGAGAGTGTTTTAACCATACCTTCTTGATCAAAAATAGGAGAAAATCTTCCTTGGAACCATTCATTTCCGTATTGTGTAGTTATTTCATATTCAATAGTCTCTGTTTTCCCTGTCTCAAAGACTCGTTCAACCAATGATGCAATCATCTCTTCATGTTTTTCATCTAGGACATCCTCAATTTTCTTACCACGAAATTTATCTATTGGTTTAGCAAGGAGCTTTTCATTATTTGTCCAAACATTTAAGCACACCCCAGTTTTATCGAATTCCATAATAATGTCATCAATTGAGTGAACAAGAGCTCGTAAATTTGATTCTCTTTTCTTTAGTTTCATTTGAGCATTTTTCAAACAATTATTTGTCTTTCCCAACTCATATCCCATTTCAATCAGTTGATCCGCTACTTCCTGAAACTCATTGACTTTAAATTCAAGTTTTTTTTGAAAATACTTACCTTCTCCTATGCTCTTAACAACAGTATTAAGCAAAACTAATGGCTCAGTAAGATTTTTGCTCATTTTTCGAGATTGTTTATATAATATCAAAAAGAAAAGAACATAAAATAAAATCAAGCCTACAATCATAAACGTTCCGATTTCAAATAACTTATCACTAATCTTATTTATCTCTGAAAATACATTTTTTTCCGGGGTAATGATCAATAATTTCCAACCTGTATTTTTAACAGTTGACCAAGAAATGAAGTGTTTTTCATTATTTAAGGTTGTATTTATTAATCCATCTTTTTCTTGTACCATCCTCTCTACAATCCCTTTTAAATCTTCCCTTTTATAAATATTATATTGCTCAGGTTTAAAGGTATCCCGTAATATAGATTCATCATACTTATGGGTATTTAATTGTTTTAATCCAAAAGTCTTTTCACCATTCTTTGGTAACGCAATAATAGCACCATCTTTTCCAACTAATACACCATAGCCTTTCCATGGAATTTCAAGATCCAGTACCTCATCAACTATCGTTTCAAGGGTGACATCAATTCCTGCAACCCCTTCTAAAAAATTATCTCTATAGACAGGGGCAATTGCTGAAGCCATCCAACCATTCCCAGCTGGATCAAGATAAGCATCAGTCCACTTTATTGTTCTTTCAGGATTATGTTTTAAATCAGCTTCATAATAAAAATTAAAAGTAGGAGTGTCCAAATGAGGAGCATATTGTTCTAGCACATCAATAAAAGGATAGATAATGTTTAATGAGTCAAATGTATTAAAGTAGATTGCTGCAGCAAGCGCTTGTGATTCATAAATATTTTTCATAATACCTTGAGTGGATAGAAGTCTTTGGACCTTTTCTCTCTCTTTCTCTTCTACAGGTACAATTCCACTATAATAAATGGCTGCTCCTCCAGCTTTAGAATCTTTTGTAGTATAGTACACTCCTTCTGGAGAATATTTTAGCCGGCCAATGTCTTCCGATTGTGTATTTACCTTTGAGTATAGCGCTTCCTTAATATGTCTTTTATATAATTCTGTAGCGTTTGTTATACTCGATAATTGATTATCGATCACTACAGCTTCCCTTTTAGCGATTTGTAAAAGTTCATCTTGTGTTCCTTCTTTTAATAGTTTAATACTTTCTCTTTGTGACCACTCATTTGTAAAAAAGTAAATACCAATAAATACTAATTCAACTACAACTAGCGGAATAATGGCTGTTTTCAAATAAGAGTACCAAATCCAGATAAACAATGGTTTTTTCTTTCGTGAAAAAACTGAATTCACATTTTTATCTCCTTTCATATATAAATTATTCAGAAATAAAAAAAGACCCTATTATTTTAGGGTCGGTTGCACTACTCGCTCCAAATCATTCAAGTGCCCACATACAAATGATTCTTCATAGCTTCCATTACTATAATTTTATAATTATTCTTGTTCTATAATACTCAATTATAGCTGGAAGGTTTTAAAAATCAACAATTAATAGGTGAAAATACCTAAAAATCATATAGGTCTAAATAACCTGTTTTTTTAATATTTAGATTTCCAAATACTATATAGCTATTTATCTAACTATCACTTATACTCTTATTGTTATATATTTTGAAAAAAAAGGATAATAGTTACAGGAGGGTAATTAAGTGCTTGAGGAAAGTGGTTTGAAAAATAGGTTAGTTCATCGTAAGGAAAATGTTTATTTTGTCCTCACTTTGTTGTTTAGTATTGTAACATTTGTTGTTCTAGTTTTTTCGATTGTTGGAATCGCGATTATTTTAGGCATTATGCTTGTTTCTTACTTTTTTCACGCCTTATCAATGGCGTCTATTCGACGAAATGGTGTTCGACTGAGTGAACAGCAATTTCCTGATATTTATCAAAAAGCGGTAAATTTAGCTAATGATATGGAATTAGATAAAATGCCTGCTATTTATATAATGGAATCTATGGGAATATTAAATGCATTTGCGACTCGCTTTTTTGGTAAAAACATGGTGGTCGTATATTCGGAAATTTTCGACCTCGTTGAAGAAGACCGTGAAAACGAGCTGCTGTTTGTCCTAGCCCATGAGTTTGCTCATCTTAAGCGCCGTCATGTGTTAGTTCATTTACTGCTGCTTCCAGCGATGTTTGTTCCTTTTCTCGGGGAAGCCTATTTACGGGCTTGTGAATATACCTGCGATCGTTATGCTGCCTATTATGTAGGTAACATGAATACAGCCAAAGAGGCCCTATCGATGCAGGCTATCGGCAAGAAGCTTTCGACAAAAATGAATAAAGAAGCCTATGTTGAACAATTAAGGGAGGAGTCAGGATTTTTTGCTTGGCTAAGTGAAAAGCTTTCCAGTCATCCCGATTTACCGAAACGAATAAATGCATTGGATCATTGGGTAAATCCAAAACAATACCCTCTTCACCGTGAAAAGAAAACAGGAATCATCATAGGGACAATCACTTCTATCGTATTGGTTATGTTCCTTACAGGTGCAGTCGTACTCTTTGTAAAAGGATCTACGGCCTTAACGACCTTTTTTAATGATCCCACTTTATTAGAGGAAGACGAGTATTACTATGAAGAAGAACTGTCAGACTACCCACCTATTATCCAAGCATTCATGGATGAAGACATGGAACTGCTTCAACAGCTTGTCGCTGAAGGAGCGGATATTAATGAACAAGATAGTGAAGGTTACACCGCTCTTCAATATGCGGTG
>JAEWMK010000027.1 GCA_023457235.1 Bacillota bacterium | reverse complement strand
AACGATGAAGCTACGGATTTTTATAATGAAGCTCAAAAAGTTTAAGATTCCATATTATTAATGAATTAGCACTTAACCTGAAAATAAGAAAAGGTTGGGTGCTTTTTTCGTCCTGCTGAATGACGTTAAAAGTCAGAGGAAAGTCACTAACACCGCGTTGGGTGTAAAAAACGAAAGTGGGGAAAATGAAATATGAATAAAGAACAATTAATTGCACTTGGGCTATCTGAGGAGCAAGCAGATAAAGTAATTGCAGGTTTTGGTACGATGATTCCAAAAAGCCGACTGGATGAAAAAATTCAAGAAGTAAAGGACTTGAATAATCAAATTAAAGACCGTGATAAGCAGCTTGAAGAATTGAAAAAAATCGATGCAGAAGGCTTGCAGAAAAAGATCGACGAACTACAAGAGGAAAACAAGAAAGCGAAAACGGATTACGAAGCTAAGTTGAAGGACACTCAATTAACCGGTGCTTTAAAACTAGCGCTTGCTGGAAAAGTACATGACGCAGATCTTGTTGCCAGTCTTCTTGACAAAGCAAAAATTGAATTAGGCGAAGATGGAAACATCTCCAAAGGACTTGATGATCAGATTAAAACTCTGAAAGAATCAAAGTCCTTTTTATTTGTTCCTGATAAGCCTAACAACCCAACATTTAAGGGATTCGTACCCAGTGGTGGCACTGGTGATGGAAACAATCAAAACAATATTGGTGCTGATTTCGCAAAAATGGCAAACGAAAGAACCCAAGCACCAAAAAACGAAAATAATCCATGGGGTTAATAAAAGGAGGAATATTAAATGCCATATGTAAAACCAATTCAAACAGCAGAACGAGTTAATTTTTTAGCATCATCAAAGGTGCAAGCATTCACAACTCAGGTTAGTGATGCAGGTGTTGCAGCTGATGCAAATGGAAAGAAAATCGTGAAAGCTGGAACTATTTTACCGGCTAATGACGCAACAGCACAAGGAAGCCTTTATACGGATGTTGATGTAACAAACGGTCCACAACCAGGCTCATTAATTGTGGAAGCCTATGTGTTGGAAGCACGATTGCCTGTTACCCCTGCCGCAGAAGCAAAAACTGCTTTAAAGAAAATCACATTTCGCTAATAAAAACGATACTTAGGAGGTTATGAAATATGCCAGATGTATTAGAATTATTCAATTCAGAAACTGTATTAAACTATATGAACAATCGACAATTAAAACCGCTTATAGGGGAAACACTGTTCCCTGAGGTAAAGCATGAAACCCTAGATTTTAGTTATTTAGTAGGTGCCAGCTCTCTTCCTGTTATAGCATCTGTACACGCATTTGATACAGAGGCTGAAATTGGCTCGCGTGAAGCTGCGAAGCAAGCGTTGGAGGCGGCATACATTAAACGTAAAATGCAAATTACTGAGAAGGATTTAATAGCATTGCAGTTCCCACGTACACAGGGAGAACAACAGTATTTAATGGGGCAAGTGTTTAATGATATTGACAAGCTGGTTGCTGGTGTTAAAGCTCGTGTTGAATTAATGCGAATGGAAGCATTAAGTACAGGTAAGGTTACACTAGATGAAAACGGCCTAAATATGACGGTCAATTACCGTGTCCCAGAAGAACACCAAGAAACGCTATCTGGTACGGATTTATGGACGGATCCAAATGCCGACATCATTGGTGATTTAGAAAGTTGGCAGAATTCACTAGATGAAAAAGCTACGCGAGCTTTAACATCTACAAAAGTATTAACCCAAATCCTACGAAACTCCAAAATTATCGGCTATCTATTTGGTACAGATTCCGGGCGCATTCCAACTAGGCAGGATCTAAATGCATTCCTTCAACAGCATGACTTACCACAAATTGCTGTTTACGATTCAAAATATCGCAAACAAGAAGCAAACGGTAAATATACAACTCACCGTTATCTAGCAGAAAATAAGTTTGTAATGTTTGGTGATGGTACACTTGGAGAAACGCTATACGGCCCAACTCCTGAAGAAAGCCGTATGATTCGTGAAGGTGCAAATGTTTCTACCGTTGGTAAGGTTATTGCCATGGTTTATGAGGAAGGCAAGGATCCAATCTCGACTTGGACTAAGGCAGCTGCTACTGCTATCCCATCATTCCCTGAAGCGAATAACGTGTTCCAAGCTCAGCCGATTGCTTGATAGGAGGTAAATTTAAATGGCTAAAATCAAAGTAAAAGTAAAAGCCGGTGTTTTCCCTGTAAGGTATAATGGCGAACGTTATGCAGCAGGAGACGAGGTATCCATTGATGATAAACACTTCAATGATGCCGTATTTGAGAAAGAAGAGTCTGCAAAGGAATCTTCTAAAAAAGCTGAATAGGGCGTGATTATATGCTCGCAGATGTTAAAAGCAGATTAAGCTCACTAGGAATTACAGTTTCTAGTGAGCCTAGTAATCCAGACGAAATGATTCTAAACTTTTCGATTCAAAAGGTAACGAACCATATTAAGAATCAAACAAATTTAGAATCTATTCCGGATGGTTTACACGAAATTGCTGTTGATATGGTTGTTGGTGATTTTCTTTTTATGAAGAAAGGCATGGGCCAGTTAAATATTGATTCACTTAACTTTGAGTTAGTTGCTAAACAGGTGCAAGATGGTGACACCAACGTTTCATTTGCAGTAGATGCGAACAGCACACCCGAAGCAAAGTTTGATGCTTGTGTTTTGTATTTACAGCACAATGAAACGGACTTTGTGAAGTATCGGGTGTTGGCATGGTAAGTGCTCGTAGGAAAGCTATAGAAAGTTTGTACCGAGGCACCTGTACGGTAAAACCATGGGAAAGTGTTAAGGATCCTGTGACGAAAATTTCAACACAAAAAGAAGTGCTAAAGTTTGAGAATCAACCGTGCAAGTTATCACATGAAAAGCAAGTATTTGCAACTAATACGGTTGGTCCTGCGATAATATCGCAAACTACTAAACTGTTTATTGCACCTGAACTTGATATTCCAGCAGGGAGCAAAATAATAGTTTCACAGAATGGTAAAACAATAGAGTTCTCCAGAAGTGGGAAACCGGCAGTGTTTATGGATCATCAAGAAATTATGTTAGAACTCTTTAAGGGGTACTCATAATGGCTAGATGGGGCAAGGTCAACTTTAAACAGTTACAGCAATTACAGAAACGAATGCAAAAATTAGAAAAAGTTGATTTAGATAAGTTTTGTGAGGAAGCTGCAAAAGAACTAGCTGCTAGATTACTAGCAAAAGTGATTAAGAGAACGCCGGTTGGTCAATATAAAGATGGCAAAGTAGGCGGAACATTACGCCGAGGGTGGACAGCTAAAAGTCACCGGGAGGCTGAGCTTTCATCCGCTTTTGGTGGAGGTAATGGTGCTAAGGGATTTGTGGATTCGATGATCGTTACTAAAAAAGGAAACATTTATGAGGTTGAAGTTATCAATCCCGTTGAATACGCAGCCTATGTTGAATTCGGGCATCGTACCCGGAATCATAAAGGCTGGGTGCCAGGAAGATTTATGATGACAATTTCAGCCGATGAAGTGAACCGACAGGCACCACAAATCCTAGAAAAAAAGCTGATGAAGCTGTTAGGAGATGCGTTCAATGGAAATTAAGGATATCATTACGGCTATCTCCATCAAGCTAAATCAAGTGTTTGGAGATGCCTACACCATATATGACGATGAGATACCGCAGGGCTTTCAGGCACCTGCTTTTTTAATTTTATTTTTGAACTTTGAACAGGTTAAGCAGATCGGAAAGCGTTGGCGCATTAACACGTTATTTAACGTGCAGTATTTTCCTTCTGGCGGACGTGCAGAAGCATCTAACATGTCTTTGAAGGTACAACAAGCCTTAAAGGAAATAACGCTTCCTAACGGCTCTTTGATGCTTGGTACAGGAGCAAATAGTGAAATCGTTGATGGTAATACACATAACTTCATGAATTTTAATTTCTTCTTACAAGAGGTAGAAGTGAAAGATTTTATGGAATCGTTAGAACAGCACTCTACATTGAAAGGGTGATAACATGGCAAAACGAAAAACAAGTAACAAAGATGAGCAGGTAACCACTAATTCAGTAGAAGAAACTAAAAAAGTAGAACCTATAAAGTTTTCAAAAGGTCAGTTAATAAAAAGTAAAAAGTATGCTAATCGTCGTGATGCATTAAATGCGTTACTAAAAGATGATAAAGCTTATACATTTGAGCAGGTTGATGAGATTTTTAAACAGTTTTATGAAGGAGGTCATGAGTAATGGCGTTAGGCGGCGGTATATTTTTAACCCAAAACAAAGTATTGCCTGGTGCGTATCACAATTTTATATCTGCAGCTCGTTCATTTGTTAACCTATCAGATCGCGGTTATGTTGGTTTACCGATGCAACTTGACTGGGGACCTGATGATGAGGTGTTTGGGGTAACACAAGAGGATTTACAGAAGAATTCCCGTAAGATATTTGGTTACGACTACACTCATTCAAAATTAAAAGGTATTCGTGATGTATTTAAGAATGCAATCACTGTTTACTTTCACAAATTGGCAGTAGATGCTGTTGCTGCTTCAAACACATATGCGATAGCGAAGTATAAAGGTGTTAGAGGCAATGATATTAAAATCGTTATTTCAACTAATGTTGATGAGCCTACCAAGTTTGATGTTCAGACATTACTTGATAACGTTGTCGTTGATGAACAAATTGCAGTAGCAAATGCTGTTGAATTAGTAGAAAACGATTATATTAATTGGAAAGATGAAGCAATATTAACTGCAACAGCAGGGACTCCTTTAGCTGGTGGTTCTAACGGAACGGCTGTGACCGGTGGAGCACACCAAGAGGCTTTGGATGCATTAGAAGCTTATGGATTCAATACACTTGGTTGTTTATCCAGTGATCCTACTGTTAAATCGTTGTACGTAGAGTATACAAAACGATTACGTGATCAAGTTGGCGCTAAGTTTCAGCTAGTGGGTCATAAATTAGGAGCTGCAGATCATGAAGGAATCATCGATGTTCAAAACGACGCTATCGGTACTGATGAAGAAGTATTCGGAGCTGTTTATTGGACTGTCGGTTCCCAAGCAGGTGTAGCTGTAAATAAGTCAAACACCAATAAGAAGTATGATGGAGAATTCACACTTGATATGTCTGAAACTAAGACACAACCACAACTTACTGCTTTACTGAAAGCTGGTAAATATGTATTCCATCGTATCGGTGAAGAAACACGAGTTCTAGAAGACGCGAATACATTCACATCATTCACTGTTGATAAGAATGAAGACTTCTCTATGAATCAAGTAATTCGTGTACTTGATCAAATTGCTATCGATACAGCAAATTTATTTAATACACGTTATTTAGGAAAAGTACCTAATGATCAAGATGGGCGTATTACACTATGGAAAGACATTGTGGCGCATCGTAAAACCTTACAAGGACTTCGTGCAATTCAAAACTTCGATTCTGAAAAAGTAACAGTGGAGCAAGGGAATTCTAAAAAATCAGTAGTTGTAAATGAAGTTGTAGAGCCAACCGTAGCTATGTCTCAGCTTTATATTACGACTACTGTAGCGTAAGGGAGGTAACGAAACATGGACAAAATGAACATTTTATTACCATTGAATCTTCAATTCTTTGGTGAAACAATGGATGCTTGGGATGCTATTCATGGTGCACAAGGAACTGCTTATGTAACAATCGAAGGTACACGTTATAAATTTGCCCAACTAATTGATTTAGATGCAGATATGGAAAAAACAAAGTCAAAAGTACCCATTATGGGGAAGACGGGGAAAGGAAATAAGTCAACAGGGTGGGAAGGTACTGGTTCAGCTACTTTCCATTACAACACTTCTATCTTCCGAAAGTTATTGAAACGCTATAAAGACACAGGTGAAGATATTTATTTTGATATTCAGGTCACTAATGAGGATGGTTCTTCAACGGTAGGTCGTCAAACAACTATTTTAATAGATTGCAACCTAGATGGTGGAAAAGTAGCGAAACTTGATGCAAATGCAGAATATCTTGAAGATGATGTGACATTTACGTTCGAAGACTGGGATATGCCCGAGGAGTTTTCCATCCTAGATACAATGCAATCTTGATTTAAGAGCTCACTTCGGTGGGCTCTTATCTATATATTTTGAGAGGGTGATAATATGCCAAAAATGGAAGACTCAAAATTACCCGTTATAGGTCAATTTAAAGAAGGTAAAACATTAAATGAACATTTTACCGATGTTTATAAAACTATCGGTAAGCACTTTATCGAACAGGCTGAAGTTTTAGCTGGTGATGTTAATGAACTTACTACATCGGTGTCTATTTCAATTGACTTAAAGCCAAATGAGGTAGTGACTATCGATAAAACTACAAATCAAATTGTGATAGGAGAATGATAATATGAGTGATTTACAAGCGTTTTTTGCACAGAATGTAGAGAGGGTTCAAATTGAAGAACATGAAGTTTCTAAACGCTTTAAAGATGAAAACGGCAAACCGATACCGTGGAAATTCGGTGCGATCAGCGGAGATGAAGATGCTGCAAATCGTAAAGCAAGTACTAAGCGCATGCCGGTGCCAGGTAAAAAGGGTCTGTTTATGCCAGAAACAGATTATGAATTGTATACACTTAAAAATGCGGTATCAACTATTAAGTTTCCAGACTTAAATAATGCTGAATTGCAAAAATCATATGGTGTGATGGGTGCTGAAGCATTGCTTCAAAAAATGCTATTACCGGGTGAACTAACAGAAGTTAAGAAAATCGCGCAGTCTGTAAACGGTTTTGATGTAGGTATGGATGAGTTGGTAGAAGAAGCAAAAAACTAATAGAAGGCGGCGATGCTGATGCAAATGTAATCCATTATTGGATACACAAGCTTCATAAGTTGCCGTCTGAGTATTTAGCCTTACCAAGGCTTGAAAAAGCTTTTGTTATAGCATCTATCCAAGTGAAAATTGATGCTGAAAAGAAAGCGCAAGAGGAAGCTAAAAGAAAAGGAAAGAGTGGAAAAAGAGGGAAAAAGCGATAGTATGTCGAAATCCTTATCTGCATATTACAGATAGGGAGGAAACAAAGTGAAAAAACTATTAATTTTATTTTGCATGGTAATTGCTTTAACTGCATGTGGTAGCACTGATACTTCTAGTCAATCTTCATCGGAAAATACAGGTTCTACCGACAATCAAGAAACACCAGTAAAAGAAAATGATAAAGAAATTGAGGAAGTAATCGAACAACCACAACCACAAACACCAGTAATAAAATTGGGGGAAGTTATAGCAATTGATGATTTTGCAGAAATAACAGTAACAAATAATTCATTTGGGAAAAGAATAGACCCACCTAATCCTGCGTCCTTCTATAGCTATTACGAAAATAAGGAAGCAGAAGAAACATTTTTAGATACTGTAATTACTTTAAAAAGTCTATTAACATCCGCTAAATCTTCTGATGAGTTTGTAGATGTTAAGATAGTTTATGATAATAAGTACGAATACAGAACATTTTCAGCAATCGAAGATAATGGCGGCTCCGATTTCACTTATACAAATATTACAAGTATAGAACCATTGAAATCAGGGGTTTTACATTTTTTAGCTTCTGTTCCTTTAGCAGTTGAATCCGATGGAAAACCGTTGAAGGCTGTTATTACTATAAATGGTACTGAATATGAGCAAATAATTAGATAAGATTCCGAAAAGACATATCAAATGGATATGTCTTTTTATTTTGTCTAAGAGGCGGTGAATTAATGGCTACAATTAGGACTGCGATTCAAGTAAATGACATGATGTCGCAACAATTCAGAGCAATGAACATGGCAATGGCTACTGTCATTGATAGCTTTCAAGCTCTGCAAGATACAACAAGTAACGCAATAGATGTGTCAGCATTGGAAGCTGCACAACGTGAATTACAACAAGTAGAAGCTAACTTTAATCAAATTGAACAAGAAATAAGGCAAGCAGAGCATGCCCAAAATAGAATGAATAACGAGATCCGTGAAGGTTCAGGTGCAGCTGATGGATTATTAGGAAAATTGAGTGCTATAGCAGCGACATACCTTGGTTTTCAATCTGGACAAGCCGTAATAGGATTATCCGATGAAATGACAAATACAACAGCAAGATTAGACTTGATGAACGATAATTTACAGACAACAGTAGAACTTCAAGAAATGATTTTTCAATCGGCTAAAGCGACATATACACCTTACCAGCAAACAGCCGATATGGTAGGGAAATTAGGTATGCAAGCAAGCCACGTCTTTGATAGTAATCAAGAGCTAATAGCCTTTACTGAGCAGATTAATAAAACATTTTCAATTGCTGGTACAAGTGCGGAGGGTGTGGCCTCCACGATGCTTCAATTAACTCAAACAATGGCATCAGGAGTGTTACAAGGCGAGGAATTGAATGCTATTTTAGATAGTGCTCAACCGATTGTAGCCAATATCCAAAAATATATGGAAAATGTTATGGACATTGATGCATCAAATATAAAAAAACTAGCTTCAGAAGGGGTAATAACTGCTGAAATAATAAAAAACGCTATGTTTTATATGGCAGATGAGACGAATGCAGCGTTTGCCTCTATGCCGGTTACATTCGGGCAACTATGGATGAATTTCCAAAGCGATGCTTTTAAAGCATTCCAACCAGTTCTACAACAACTAAACGACATAGCGAACAATGAAAAGTTCCAAAACACATTAAATGGAATAGTGGGCTCATTCCATATTTTATCAAATGTCGCTATGTCAGCGCTAAGTGTCATTATGACAGTAGGAGGGTTTTTCTACGATAATTGGTCGACATGGGGTCCGTTAATCTTTTTTATCGCTGGTGCATTCGGAGCACTTACATTCGCATTGATTGCCACAAAAATAGCAACATGGTCATTGAATACAGCCATACTCGCATCACCGTTATTTTGGATTCCGGCATTAATAATTGGAATAATTGCAGTTGTTTATTATGCGATTGGGGCAATTAATCATTTTGCTGGTACGTCAATAAGCGCAACAGGACTAATAGCGGGTGCGTTTTTAGCACTAGGAGCAATTATTGCTAATGCGTTCATCTACTTATGGAATATAGTTGTTGAAGCCTTAACGACTATTTACAATGTGGGGGCAACAGTAAGTGAGGGGTTAGTGAATGTATTTAGCGGTGATCTAGATGCGATAAATCGAATGTTTGTACAGCTTGGTGATAATGTTCTCGGAATATTAGAAAGTATAGCAAGAGGAATGGACTTTGTATTTGGCACGCACTTAGCATCAGGTGTAGCTAGTTGGAGAAGCGGATTGGATTCATGGTCTCAAGAACATTTAGGTGAAAATAAAATTAAGATTGATAGATTGAATGCTGCGGACTTTCAACTAAAAACAATCGATACCATCGCAGCCTATAACACCGGCTATAACTGGGGCAGCGGTGCTGAGGAATTTTCGCTAGCTGATTTTAGACATCTAGATGAGGAAAGTATGAAAAATACTTTTGATTATTCATCCATCCTAGATAATGTCGCTCTTGCTAGCAAAGATACTGCTGGTAATACAAAAAAAATGGCTGACAGTATAGATATGAGTGCTGAAGACTTAAAGTATATGCGCGATTTAGCAGAACAAGAAGCTGTGAACCAGTTTACAACTGCAGAAATAAGTATCGATATGAGCGGAATGAGCAACAGTATTAATTCAGAATTAGATCTGGACGGGGTTGTCTCCTACCTAGAAGAAAAAGTTTACGAAACAATGACGGTTGCCGCCGAGGGGGTTCATGAGTAATGTATTCATTTTATCTTGATGGCATTCTATTGCCGGTAGCCCCTTCCAAACTTACGAGGAAAATTAACAATCAAAACAAAACAATTAACCTCATCAACGATGGTGAGGTTAATATTCTAAAAATACCCGGATTGACCGAAGTCAGTTTTGATGTGTTAATTCCTGAAATAAAATATCCTTTCGCGGTATATGTTGATGGTTTTAAACCGGCTGATTATTACACAGATAAATTTGAAAAATTGAAAACTGGTCAAAAGCCTTTTCAATTCAAAGTAATTAGAGCAACGCCTGCTGGGAAATTACTATTTGATATAGGTATGAAAGTTTCTATGGAAGAATATACAATTGATGAAGCTGCTGAGAATGGTTTTGATCTAAATGTTTCAATAAAATTAAAGCAATACCGAGAATACAAAACTAAGAAGGTCGAGATAAGCCAATCTTCTCAAGAACCAGAGAAAAAGGTGCTTACAACTGTAAATACACGGCCTAGCACAAAAGAGCCTCCGAAAACTTATACAGTGCAAAGTGGTGAGACGCTTTGGGCAATATGCAAAAAGCAATTAGGTGATGGCTCTAAATATCAAGAAATTGCAAAGTTGAACGGCATCCCAAACCCGAACCTAATCAAGGCTGGGCAGGTGATAAGATTTGGCTAAAATTGCGCTTGCAATTCAAAATGGCTCTACAATTTATTATCCAATGGTGGAAGAGGGCATTGTATGGGAATCTGAGCGGAAAGGGGTACCTGGAAAGCTTACATTTTCAGTTCTTAAAGAAGGGGCTTTGAACTTTCAAGAGGGAAATCCGGTTATGCTGGGGATAGATGGTCAAAATATATTTAAAGGCTATGTTTTTCAAAAAAAACGTGACAAGAACCAATTGATTAAGGTTACAGTCTACGACCAGTTACGCTACTTTAAAAATAAAGACACCTATGTGTATGAAAATAAAACTGCAGATGAATTGATTAAGATGATTGCGGAAGATTTTAAACTTGTCGTTGGTGAATTAGAGAATACAGGCTTCAAATTGAGTAGAATCGAGGATAATAAAACATTATTTGATATTGTTGGAACTGCACTAGATTTAACTCTTCAAAGTAAAAAGAAAATGTACATTCTTTTCGACGACTTTGGGAAATTGGCATTAAAAAACGCAAATTCTATGAAGCTTAATATTCTAATTGATGAAGAAACAGGAGAAAATTTTGACTATACCTCATCAATTGATGGTGAGACTTATAACAGAATTAAACTAGCATATGATAACGAAAAAACAGGTAGACGGGAAATATACTTGGTGGAGGATTCAAAAACAATAAATCAGTGGGGTGTCCTTCAATATTTCGAAAAGATTGACGAGAAAGTAAATGGAAAAGCGAAAGCAGATGCATTAATTCAACTGTATAACAAAAAAACAAGAAATCTTTCTATAAAAAAGGCGTTCGGCGATTCGCGAGTAAGGGGAGGTTCAACGATTGCTGTTAAGCTTAATCTAGGTGATATCATTACACAAAACTATATGATGGTTGAAAAGGTAAAACATACGTTTAACGAAAGTGAACATTGGATGGATTTGACTTTGAAAGCTGGTGAGTTCATTGCCTAACTTAGTTGAGTTGATAAAACAAGCAGCTGTTGAGGCTGTTGAGACTGCCAAACCAACTGCTGTTGTATTTGGTACAGTTATAAGCGAGGTACCTTTAAAAATTAACGTGGAACAAAAGTTAACTCTAACAGAGGAATTTCTTATTTTATCGAGAAATGTCACAGACCATCAAACATGGATGTCGTTTGACAATCCATCTTTAAAGCAAAAAATTGCAATATGGAATAGACCAAGAACAGAGCCTGTTACATCACCAGAACCACCGCCGTTTGAGGTATCAGAATCTACGGATATTCAATTTTTGCCTACAAACTATAAGACAGGGGAAAACATTGATAATAAAGATGCCGGGATCCAACCTAGTAAGCATGTTATTACTGTTTACAACGGCTTAAAAATCGGAGAAAAGGTTCTTCTTGCACGTCAACAGGGCGGGCAAAAATATATTGTTATTGATAGGGTGATGGGATTGTGATACCTCAAGTACAAGATGATTTACAAAATGATTTTGAAATAGATGATTATAGGCAACCATCTAGAACGTTTAAATTACATTATGAAAAAAATCGCTGTATTGGTTTCACAGATGAACGTGATGCCATGAAACAAGCGATTTTTTTAATGCTCTCCATTGAGCGATATGAACATATTATCTATTCCTGGAATTACGGAGTGGAATTTAAAGATTTATTTGGGCAACCGACATCTTATGTAGCAAGTGAAGTGAAACGTCGTATCCGTGAATGCCTACTTCAAGATGACCGTATAAACGAGGTTGATTCTTTTGAAGTTACTACAAAGAAACATAAAGTACATGTTACTTATGTAGCGCACACCATCTACGGTGATATCGAACTAGAGAAGGAGGTGGATTATTAATGGCTGAACACTTAAGTCTAAATACGACTTATGAAGATTTAATGTCCCAAAAGTTAGCCGGTATTGATAACTCGTTGGATAAACGTGAAGGATCTATCGTTTTCAATGCAACGGCAGCTAATAGCGTTGAAACCATTCAAATGCTTATAACATTAAGACATTTTGTTGATTTAGTTTTTGCTGATACAGCCCCCCGTGAATATTTAATTAGGCGAGCAACTGAAAAAGGAATGAAACCAGAGGAAGCTACAAAGGCCCGTTTGAAAGGTGTATTCAATATTGACGTGCCAATCGGTGCTCGTTTTTCATTAGATAGCTTAAATTATGTTACCGTTGAAAAAATTACAGCCGGTGAATATATCTTAGAATGTGAAACGGCAGGGAATGTCGGCAATTTGTATTTAGGTCAACTTATCCCAATTGAATATATTGAGGGGTTACAAACTGCCGAATTAACTGAATTACTTATCCCTGGTGAAGATGAGGAAGATACAGAAGCCTTCCGAAAACGCTATTTTGATAGCTTTGAATCGGAAGCTTTTGGCGGAAATCGTGCCGATTATAAAGAGAAAGTAAGTAAAGAAGAAGGAGTCGGCGGTGTTCGTGTCTACCGCGCTTGGAATGGTGGTGGCACAGTAAAATTAGTAATCATTGATTCTAAGTTTAATAGTCCGACACAGACATTAATTGATACTGTACAGGAAGCTGTAGATCCACTTGCTCAACAAGGAGAAGGTGCGGGAATCGCTCCAATTGATCACATTGCAACAGTATTTGGAGCAACAGAAACTACAATTGATACTACATTCAACATCACATTTCAAGACGGATGGACTTGGGCGGATATTGAAGCAAATGTTTATGCAGTTCTCGATGACTATTATAAAGAACTTGCTGAAGAATGGGCAGAAGCTGCCACTTATGAAGATGACCATACCGGGTTAATTGTTCGTATATCGCAAATCGAAACTAGAATTTTAGACGTGCCAGGTGTTGTCGATATTGCCGATACGCAGCTAAATGGGGGCACATCAAATATTGTTTTAGATAAAGAATCGATCCCGGTAAGGGGTGTTGTCATTGGCTAGAGAAGTCAATATTTTAAGTTATTTACCTCCTGTGCTGCATGAAATTAAGGAGTTAGTTGAACTTGCTAATGTCGAAAACCCGACCTTGGAAGATTTGTGGCAGAGAATTGAGGATGCTCTCAATAATCAATTTGTTGTAACTTCAAACATAGAAGGAGCTTCCCGTTATGAGAAAATGCTGAGGCTTAAGGTTCCTGCTACAGATACTCTAGAAACGCGTCAGTTCAGGATTTTAACCCGTTACCAGGAACAAGCACCTTACACGTACCCGGTATTAAAACGATTACTTGATGGTTTGCTAGGTGTTGGACAGTACGAATTAACGCGAAATGTAGCTGAAAAATGGATAAAGGTTAAGCTTGAATTAACAGTAAAAAGACAATTTGAAGCTGTTGAAATAATGTTAGAGCGTATAACGCCTCAAAACATGTTGCTTACCGTTGAGTTACGTTATAACCAGCATAGTTTATTACGTAACCTAACACATGGGCAGATGAGGACTTATACACACTATAAATTAAGAAATGAGGTGCTTGCCTAATGCCAAATTATACTCCTAATTATAATTTAATAAAACCTACCCAGGATGAGTTTTATGATGTGGATGACTTCAATAAAAATGCTGATAAAGTAGATGAAGCTTTGAAGGAAATCAATAACAAAATTAATGAAATCGAAGTCCCGGTTACTAGCGTCAACAACAAAACAGGTGCAGTCGTATTAAACGCAGCTGACGTAGGAGCCCATCCCAAAATAACGAATGGAGTAGGGGTTTGGGAGTGGAAAGTTGACGCTAATGGAAATGTTTATATAGAACAAATGGCGTAGAGGGGTGATTTTATGGCAATTGGAGACAAGATTTATATTGCGGACAAGCCAACGCTTGATTTGACCAAGATAAATACAGATGACATTAAAACAGTCGTAGCTGCAATTTTAAACTACGTAGACACACTAGAAGCAAGTCTTGGACAAGTGGGCGATGCAGCAAACGTAAACGGATCTGTAAATGCTAAAATAAGAGAACTTAGAGCATTAGTGGATACGGTAGAAACTACTTTAGCTACAATAGTGGCACAAACAGATACTTTAGAAGGTAGCTTAGGTCAAGTCGGTGATGGGGCATGGTCAGAAGGTAGTGTACATTCAAAGTTGCGAGATTTACGGACATTGGTAGACTCATTAGAAGGTAGTCTCGGACAAACAACAGATGCTGCTAACGCAGCAGGAACAGTTAATGCTAAATTAAAAGAATTAAGGACCCAAGTGTTAAACACTCAAGCATTTAAGGGTACACCAAAAGCAACAGCTACCACTGGAAGCCAAAATTTAAGTAATACTATATTAAGTGTTACAGGAAAAGGTCTTTTAGTAACTGTCACCGCTGGATTTGAACTGCAAATAATTATTGATGGAGTGGCAGTTTCGGCGTCTGCAGGCGGGATTACCGCTGCTAGCTCATCCGGCATAATTAATTTGCCACTGATGTATAGATTTGAAAATAGTTTAGTAATAAAAAGTGATAGATACGGAAG
>JAEWMK010000026.1 GCA_023457235.1 Bacillota bacterium | reverse complement strand
GTGGCGAAGGCGGAGTCGTTGCTATTTTTATCAAGAAAAAGCTCGATGGAGAAATTCTTAATATTTATGGTGATGGCACGCAAACTCGAGACCTTCTTTTTGTCGATGATTGTGCCCGTTTTGTTGTGGAAGTAGGATACTCTGATGCCGTAAATGGGGAAATCGTAAATGCCGGACTTGGTCGGGATATTTCTATTAATGACCTTGCAAAATTGATTGTTGGGAACGAAACAAGAATTAAGCATGTGGAACATATTCATCCTCAGAGTGAAATTCCAAAGCTTTTATGTAATTATGAAAAGGCAAAAAGACTATTAGGATGGGAACCTAAAGTAACTCTAGAAGAAGGAATTGCACAAACGGAAGCATGGATTAAGGAAGGCCATCTTAATTAGTGTCGCTTGCCAAAATTCACTACATTAAAAGGGAGAATTTATTATGTTAGCCATTAAAGGCGGTGCACCTGTACGAGAAACATATTTAAATTATGGTCAGCAATGGCTTGATGAGGATGATATTCAAAGTGTCATCAATACTTTACGAAGTCCCTATTTAACACAAGGTCCAAAAATTGCAGAGTTTGAACAAGCAATGGTTGATTATGTTGGTGCAAAGTATGCGGTTGCTTTTTGCAATGGAACAGCTGCTTTGCATGGAGCCTGCTATGCTGCAGGAATCAGAAAAGGTGATGAGGTTATTACAACTCCGATTACATTTGTTGCAAGCTCAAACAGTGTTTTATATGTTGGCGGCAAGCCAGTTTTTGTTGATATAGATCAAGATACATATAATATTGACCCTAAAGAAATTGAGAAAGCTATTACTCCAAAAACGAAAGCTGTTATCGCAGTAGATTATACTGGGCAGCCTGTTGCTGCCGATAAAATTAAAGACATTTGCAGAGAGCATAATTTAATATTTATCGAAGATGGTGCACATTCTTTAGGGGCTGAGTATAACGGACAAAAAGTTGGAACATTGGCGGATATGACTATGTTTAGTTTTCACCCTGTTAAGCCAATTACAACTGCTGAAGGCGGAATCGTTGTTACCGATTCAGAAGAATTTGCGAAAAAACTGAAACTTTTTAGATCTCATGGTATTACAAATGGACCATTTAGTTTTGAGCAAGGTCCTTGGGCTTATGAAATGGTTGATCTTGGGATGAATTATCGGATGACTGATGTTCATGCTACTTTAGGGATTTCGCAATTAACAAAAATAGACTCCTTCATTCAACGTCGTTGGGAAATTGCTGAAAAATATAATATTGCTTTTCGTGATTTCCCATATGTAAAAATACCTTTCCAACCTTTTGAAACGAATTCGAGTTGGCATTTGTACATGCTAAAATTAAATTTAGAAATATTAACCGCTAGTCGCCGGGAGATTTTTGAGGCACTTCGAGCTGAAAATATTGGAGTACATGTACATTATATGCCTGTTTATTTCCATCCTTATTACCAGAAACTTGGATACGAAAAAGGTTTATGTCCTAATGCTGAGAAATGGTATGAACAAGCCTTAACGATTCCGCTTTTCCCTAAAATGTCAGATGATGATATTAATTCGGTTATAGAAGCTGTAAAGAAAGTAATTCAATATTATTCAAAATAGCTGTGAAATGGAAAATTTCACGGCTTTTTTTCTTAATAAAAGATTTTTTTAACCGATATAAAACGTAGGAAAATGACGGGAGTTGTTCAATATGAAAATAGAAAGCGGTAATAATTCGCAAATACAATCACAATTAAACCCTAAGCAGGAACTTGTGACAAAAAATATGAAAGAACCTAATATTGAAGAACAACAACTACTAGAATTACAGAAAGCAAAATTAGAGAAAAAAGAGAAAGAAGCCCAGCAGGAACTTACAAAAGATGAATTGAAAAATGTAGTTAAAAGCTTAAATGAGTTTATGAAGCCGACATTTACATCTTTAAATTTTAAAGTACATGACGAATTGGATCGTTATTACGTTGAAGTGGTTGATCAAGATACAAAGAAAGTTATCCGAGAGATTCCTTCGAAGGAAATACTAGATATGTATGCGAAAATGACAGAATACCTAGGATTATTTATAGATAAAAAATTATAGCAGGGAGTGGAGTTAAATGGTAGAGAGTATTCGTTTCAGTGGATTAGCAAGTGGATTGGATACACAATCTATTGTTGATTCAATGATGCGTGCTTCACGGTTACCATTAGACCGGTTGCAGCAACAGAAGCAAGTATTAGAATGGCAGCGTGATGATTACCGTGAAATGAATAAATTGCTAAAAGAATTCGATCAGTTTATATTTGACGGAATTTACCGTCAATCAAATATGTTAAAAAGATCAACGACAACATCAAATGACCAATATGTTACGGCAACAGGCAGTGCTGAAGCTGGAAACGTTACCTATAAGATTGAGAACGTAAAGTTGGCAACAGCAGCTAGGCGGGTTAGTACAGCAACTATTAGTAGCACTGGGGCAAATAAACTTGACCCTACTAAAAGTATGTGGTCTCAACAAAGTAAGTTTACTGGAACCGGTGGATTGAAATTTACCCAATCAGATCCAATTGGCAATACATTCACTGTTAATGAGGAAGGTGCTAATTCAACTTACCAATTATCAAAAAAGGCGATTAGTTCTGCCGAAAATGAGGGAGTAACACCAAAATTAATTGTAAATGGAAGCGAATCTGATTATGTTATTGAATTCAAGGATTCGTTTGAAGGTGTTACTTTCGAGGCGGATAAAGTGTATATTAATTCTGATACAGGTGAAGTAAGATTAGGTGATACTGTTAAGAGTAGTTTAAATAAAGATGATACATTTGAAATAAAATTCAAGCAAAATTTTCTAGAGTTTGATATTAAAACGTATGATGATAATGGAAATGCAAAATATACAAATTTTAAACTTGATGCATCAATGAGCATGAATCAAATGTTTAATACAATTAATACTTCTAGTGCGGGTATTAATGCATTCTACGATGAAGGCACAGACAAAGTTGTTATCTCAAGAAAAGAGACTGGTGATCGAAATAAAACCGGTGATCTAAATGAAATGGATTTTGTCAATGTTATCCGGAACGCAGACGGAACCATAACTGAGGATTCAAAAAGCGGCTTTTTTTACGATATATTAAAACTCGGGGAAGAATATGAGTTGAATACCGATGGATCATATAAAAAGGATTCCGAGGGTAACTATATTAGATTAGGTACAGATGTCCAGTTCACAATCAATGGCTTAACAACAACACGTAAATCTAATACATTTACAATGAACGGTGTTACATTCACTTTGAAAAAAGACATGGCAGCTGGTGAATCAACATCTATTAGCACCAGCACAGACACCGAATCCATTTACAAAACAATTAAAGACTTTGTCGACAAATATAACGAAATGATTGGCAAAATAAATGGTGAGTTAACAGAAGAACGATTCAAATCCTTCACACCACTTACTGCCGAACAAAAATCAGGTATGAAGGATAAAGAAATTGAGCAGTGGGAGGAGAAAGCAAAAAGCGGATTACTTCGTCGTGATTCCCTTTTAACTAGTGGTCTTAGCAAAATGCGTACTGACTTGTATGCAGAGGTCACTTCAAATGCAATTACACGGACTGATAAAGATTATAATCAGCTTGCGGAAATTGGGATTAAAACTACGAAGGACTATCTAGAACGTGGAAAACTAGAAATTGACGAAACAAAACTAAAAGCAGCCATTGAAAAAAATCCGGAAGCTGTTTATCAACTATTTATGGCCGATGGCCCTACTTATGATCAAAAAGGGTTGGCCCGTCGTCTGCGAGATTCGATTGATGATACAATGGTAAAGATCGAAGAAAAGGCGGGAAACACGTATAAAACAGAACATGGTTATTCCATGGGTAAGGATTTATTAAGAATTAATAGTGATATTGACTCTTGGGAAGAACGCCTTAAACAGATAGAACAACGATACTGGAATCAATTTAATGCAATGGAAAAGGCAATGCAACAAATGAATAATCAGTCCAATCAGCTTTTAGCTCAATTAGGAATGCAGCAATAATAAAATAAACTCGACCATCTATGAATTTTAACGTCCTAGACTTTGCATATTATATTTTAAGGGAGAGTAAAAAATGGCAATGAATCAACCGTACCAACAATATAAGCAAAACTCTGTAAATACAGCTTCACCAGGAGAGTTGACGCTTATGCTCTATAATGGGTGCTTAAAATTTATTAAACAAGGTAAATTAGCGATAAATCAAGGAAACATAGAACAACGTCATGAAAGTCTAATTAAAGCACAAAATATTATTCAAGAGCTAATGGTTACATTAAATATGGATGTAGAAGTCTCAGAGAATATGCTTCAGATGTATGACTACATTTACAGAAGATTGATTGATGCAAACACAAAAAATAGTATTGAAATTTTGGATGAAGTTGAGGGGTTTGTAACTGAATTCAGAGATGCCTGGAAGGAAATTATTCAAATCACTAGGAAGCAGCAATATGTAGGAAGTGTACAGGTATAGTGAAAGAATTAGATGAATTCATAAATAAGACGACAAAGTTAGCAGAAATTCTTGATGCAGGGTTACTAAGTGAAGGTCGGGAAGAGTATATCCAATCAATTCAGGATTTAATAGGTGAGCGTGAGCAATTACTAAAGACTCTTCCTGATCTATCGAAGGTATTAGATAATAATGCTAAGCAAGAGTTAATTAATTTAGAAAAAAAGATAAGCCGGCTGATGCTTGAACAACGAAATACGATTAAAAAAGATCTCCAAGTTCTTCAATTGAAAAAAAAGAAAAGTAATAACTATGCTAATCCGTATGAAAATCTTTCTGCAGATGGGATGTTTTTAGACAAAAAGAAATAATCATCGAAAAAACGGGGACAAGTTTTAGTCCCCGTTTTCCGTTTAATCCTTATCAAACACCAGCAACTTACTAAAAATGGTTTCAAGGTTGATTTTTAAGCATGATAGTAGTTCGGATCGGATAACATCCTTATATCCGTATGTGTTTGCAAGAATGTATTTTTTATCTGTAAGAACAAATTGGTCAACGTATAAATGCACGGGGTCTACAATCCAATATTCTTTTACACCGAATCGCTCGTATACTCTTTTTTTGCGGATTTTGTCATTGTAGCTTGTACTAGGTGAAAGGATTTCAATGATGATGTCAGGGGCTCCGATAATCTTTTTTTCTGTAACAATATGAAGATTTTCGTTTGTAATGTATACGACATCAGGCTGGAATTCGTTTTCCTCATCGAACTTGACGTCGATTGGTGCTGTTAGCACAAGGCCTTCAGGAGCACAAAGATCTTCGAAACACTTCCAAAAATATGTGACTAATTGTTGGTGTCTAATCATCGGTGCTGCTTGCACATCATAGCGAACTCCTTCTATTAACTCATATCGTTCCTCTTGGTAATCATATGGATGCAATTCTTCTGTTACTTTGTTTTTTTTACTTGACATTGCACTCACTTCCCCAATGATTTTTTTAATTATTATACAATATTTCCACAAAAATGGGTAATTGTCATTTCTGCAAGGGGAGAGTATTACGACTTTTTTAAATAATAATTTCGAAAAATTTCGAATAAAGAACCTTAAGCATAGTGATGTGACTTTGCGAAAATCCCTTTACAGCAGTGTTTTTTTGTCAACACAAATTTCCGCAAAATTCGATGTGTCACATTTCCTCCATATTTTACAAAAAAGTTTAACCTTTTTACTGTTTCAGCAGGAATTGGATAGGGTAAAATAGAAGTATAATAACATAGCACAAATCAAGGAGGGGTACCCTTATGAAATTCAACATTCGGGGAGAAAACATCACAGTTACTCCAGCAATTAGAGAATATGTGGAGAAGAAAATTGGAAAGCTTGAGAAGTATTTTGAGCAAAAGCCAACTTCAGATGTGAATGTAAATTTAAGTGTATATAATAACGAGCAAAAAATAGAGGTTACGATTCCTATGACAAATCTTTTGCTTCGTGCAGAAGAAAGTCATGTTGATATGTATGCAGCTGCTGACCTTGTAGTGAACAAGCTAGAGCGTCAAATCCGCAAACATAAAACGAAAGTAAACCGTAAGCTTCGCCAGGCTGAAGAGTCTCCAAGATACGGCTTTGCTGAAACTGTTAGTGCAAACGGACAGGAAGATCATGGCGACGACGATTTCGAAGTAGTTCGTAATAAGCGCTTTGACTTAAAACCAATGGATTCTGAGGAAGCAATTCTTCAAATGAATATGTTGGGTCATAACTTCTTCGTATTCGTGAACGCTGATACAAACAGCACAAACGTTGTTTACCGTCGTAATGATGGCAAATACGGTTTAATTGAAGCTCAATAATGGAGTTAATTTTAAATCTCTTAGGCGCAGTCAACTATGACTGCGCTTTTTGACACCCATTTCTAACAAATTCTACTATCATTCCACAATACCCACCGGTTGTAATACTTTTCGATTCAATGTTAATATAGAGGGTAGGACTCTTTATTTTTTAAGGAAAGTCCAATACATAATATTTGCTGTTATTTTTAGTTTTTTAATATTTTCAAACACATCGGAGTGTGCCGGCAATATAGGCAATTTCCGTAATGAATTGATTATAGAGGAGCGTAAAACAGATATGCTTGGAATGTTAAAAAAGGTTTTTGGGGATCCAAATCAACGCTATTTAAATCGTTATCAAAAAATAGCAGACCAAATTGAAGCGCTTGAACCAGATATTCAAAAGCTGTCAGATGACCAACTTCGTGCGAAAACGGAAGAGTTTAAGGCTCGCTATCAAAAGGGTGAGTCATTGGATGATCTTTTGCCAGAGGCTTTTGCGGTTGTTCGTGAAGGTTCTGTTCGTGTTTTAGGGATGCGTCCATATCCAGTGCAGTTGATCGGGGCGATTTCTCTTCATGAGGGTAATATTTCTGAGATGAAAACCGGTGAAGGTAAAACGCTTGTATCGACGATGCCTGCTTACTTAAATGCGCTGACTGGTAAAGGTGTTCACGTTGTTACTGTCAACGAATATTTGGCACGCCGTGATGCTACGGAAATGGGGAAGCTACATGAGTTCCTTGGCCTTACAGTAGGTTTGAACTTAAACAGCCTTACACAAGAGGAAAAACAAGAGGCGTATCGAGCTGATATTACATATGGTACAAACAATGAGTTTGGTTTTGATTATTTGCGTGATAATATGGTGCTTTACAAAGAGCAGATGGTTCAACGTCCGCTTCATTATGCTATCATTGACGAGACTGACTCGATATTAATTGATGAAGCACGTACACCGCTTATTATATCCGGTACTGCAAAAAAATCAGCCTCACTTTATATTACGGCTGATACATTTGTCCGAACATTGAAGCTGGATGAGGACTACACATATGATGTAAAAACAAAAGGTGTGCAGCTGACCGAGGAAGGTATGGAAAAAGCTGAACGTGCGTTTAAGATTGAAAATTTATTCGACCTTGCCAATGTTCAACTTGTTCACCATATTGACCAGGCTTTAAAAGCTCATGTGAGTATGCATCGTGATGAAGATTATGTTGTTCAAGATGAAGAAGTTGTCATTGTTGACCAATTTACTGGTCGTTTGATGTAGGGCCGCCGCTATAGTGAAGGCTTACATCAAGCGATTGAGGCTAAAGAGGGCTTGAAGATTCAAAACGAAAGCATGACGCTGGCAACAACCACGTTCCAGAACTATTTCCGGATGTATGAAAAGCTTTCCGGGATGACAGGTACGGCAAAAACAGAGGAAGAGGAATTCCGTAATATTTACAATATGAATGTTATTGTTATTCCGACGAACAGACCGATTGCCCGTAATGACCGTCCTGATTTAATTTACAAAACAATGGCAGGTAAGTTTAATGCGGTTGTCGAGGATATTGCCGCACGCCATCAAACAGGACAGCCTGTTCTTGTAGGTACTGTAAACGTTGATACATCTGAATTAATTTCAGGTTTGCTGAAGAAAAAGGGAATTCGTCATCATGTTTTGAATGCGAAGAACCATGAACG
>JAEWMK010000025.1 GCA_023457235.1 Bacillota bacterium | reverse complement strand
TGTCCGCAGTCACGGTCGATGTCGGATATATAGCCAGTGGCAATGACGGGGCTTGCCATCAACAGTCACCCACATTGCCACTGACGGATAAAACCGCCCATTAAGCTGGCGGCTTCATTATAATAATATATCAATCCAATCTTTAAATTCTTCTTTAAGTTCACGATTCATTTTCAGTAATGTATTTCTTTTTTCCTCCAAACGCTGAATTTCCTTACGATATTGTTCAATTGTTGCCTCCATCTCGGCAATTACATCAAGATATGAGTCCTCGACATCCATTTTTTCCTGTTGCACTTTTAATCCCCCAATTACTGTTCATTGATTACCCGGTGAATATGCGATTCGCCAACAATCTTATTTCCCTGTAGAAAGGCATCCAATAGACTTTGGCTACAAATCGTATTAATTCTCCGAGGGACACCTTGACTAAAGTTATAAATAGCCTGAATAGCCTCATCAGAAAAGATTTCATTGGGTGTTTCTACTACCTTCAATTGATGTTGAATGTACTTTTTCGTTTCCTGCTCAGATAAGCCCATAAACTGATACCGCATTTGAATCCGTTGATCAATGGCTTCTAGGTGCTTCACTTTTAATTGATTTCTTAGACTTGGCTGCCCTACAACGATGAGGGCCAAAGGTGACATTGAGTCTTCCTTGAAGTTGAGAATAAATCGTAATTCCTGTATCATAGATTCAGTAAAATGGTGGGCTTCATCAAGAATAATGACGGGAATCTTTTTTTCGTTTTCATAGATATCTAACATTAAAGACTGATATTGTCGTTTTGCCTCTGTTGATCGAGAGGCAGGCTGTATTCCAAAACACTGTAATACCTCACGGTAAAAAAGTTTTGGAGTTAAGGCGGAATCACACAAATATAAATAACGGTATTTCGTTTGATCCAAACTTCGCACAAGCGATCTTACAGCCGTTGATTTTCCCATTCCGGCTTCTCCAGTTAATAGACAAAATTGTCGGTGTTGCGTTGCATATTCTAAACGAGCGGTGGCTTCCTGGTAGCTTGATGAAGCAAATAATTGATTCGTTGATATTTCACGAGTAAATGGAACCTCTTTCATTTCGAAGAAATCTAACATTCACTTTGCCCCCCTGACTGTTTCTTTTTCCAATTTACATAGCTAGGTGTTCCAAGTTGTTTCCGTTTTTCTTCTTCTTGTTTCTTTTTTAATCGTTCTAAATAATCAGAAACGAGGGTAGGTGGTGAATCGTCAGTTGCCGGCTCTTGGACTTTTGAATGACTCTGCTTCCGTAGTTCAGCTGGCTTTGCATCAGGGTAACGTTGGTCATCCTTCCACACTTGGATATAGGATAAATCATAAGGATTAAAACGAATTTTGATCTTCTTCCCACGTAGGGATGAATCTACATCATACATATTTCCTTCTACATCAATGACAGCTGTTTTTCTAACCGTACGGTTTTCTTCCCATAAGAAGAATTCTTTTAAGTCATCAGCGGAAATGAATCTTTGATCCTCAAGATTTGATTCAAATCGCTTTTTGGGAGTCTGTCCCGTACTTCGATGAACCCTGTTATCATAGGACTCTAACCATGATTTCAGATATTCATTGAGCTGTTTTAAAGTCGTTAATTTTCCTTGATTAATTAAAAGATTTGCCTCTCCCGTGAAACTACTGTCAACAAATTGAAAGAATTTTTCAATTTTTCCCTTTGATTCTGGAGAATAGGGGCGAGCATGGATTAATTTCGTTCCCATTTGTGCACAAATGACTTTAAACTGTTTCGCATTATACACGGAACCATTGTCACAAAAAAAGATGTGTGGAACACCATGTTTTAAAACGGCCCTTTGAACGCACGTTTCTAATCTTGGATACCTTTCTTCAAAAAAGAATTCAGCGTGCATAATTCTTCTACTATGATCGTCAATAATAGCGATAAGATAGGCTTTTTTACGCCGTTCCGGATTTTTAGGGTCTGGCAAGTAAAGGGTGTGTTGCGTATCTGCTTGCCAACAATCATTAGGTGCATCGTGTTCAAAATGACGAAACTCCTTTTTCACAGCACGATAAATGTCCTTCTTACTCCAGCCCTGTTCTTGAAAATAACGAGAGAGAGTACGCGGCTTAATGACACCGATTGGGGCAACTTCCTCCAGCTCTAGAATTCGAATCACCTGTTCTACGCTTCTGCTTGGAAGTTCTTTTCTTAACTCAACGGCACGTGTTAGAATCTTAGGTTCTAGTTTCCGCAAACTTCCTTTTTTCTCTCTAACTTGAGGTTTAAGCGCCTCAAATCCACCATTTTCATAAGCTTGTAAGTATCTTTCTAAAGATCTTACACTAATTGTACTTTTTTCACTTCCCGGAATCGTATATCTTTGTTTCGCTATTCCCCTCAAAAGGGCATACCTCTCCCCGGGCTGTAATTTCCGCTGAACCACTTGGGCAATCAAACCAAAACGGAAAGCAGCAATATCATTACGCAGATTTTCGTCCATTCTTTTTCTCTCCCTTTTCCCACAAAATAGTAAAATAATAAAACTATATCTATTTTCCTATCATTTTTCCTTTCGGAAAACGGACATATTTTGTGGAGCAAGGAAATGGAAATTACCCTTTAGATTTCCAAAGCATCTGCCAAATTAAAAGACTCATCAATTATCATCTTGATTGACGGAACCTTATAGCTGAAAATAGTTTTCCTTTCCGTGGGACTTTCTGGTGCCCACCAAAAAGGAAAGAAAGCAATAGATGAAATTCCTCAGCAGAATTCATTCCTTTTCTATAAAGAGCGAGTAACTGATCCCCATCATGATAAAAATCAACTATTCTTTGCCTTTCATCCTTCCACCAAGACAATAGTAGGGTTAAATATTTAGTTTTCCATCTATATAATGTTTTAAGTGAAATAATGGAAACGTCAACAGTAGATAAACACTCCGCAAGGAGTGACATGGGGATACCGGCCAATATCAAGCGTAAGAAGAATTCTAGGATGTGATTGGCAAATCTCCCCCATGGAACAATAAAACTGGGGATTAAAGAAAAGGTCTTTTTACAATGTGCACATCTTCTACGAAGAATAGGGATTTCATAGGATTTCGTTTTATAGTTTACAGTCCTCTTATATTTACCATGCTTTCTAGTTAGCTTTCTACAGCATGGACATAAAAGCTCAAGCTCGAATGTTTCAACGGTGGAAATATACCTCTTGATAGAATGGTTAAATTCTAGTATGATAGTCATAGTTTTTGTGGGTCGTTTGTTTCCCGGGCCGCCAAGCAGGGAGGAACAAACGGCCTATTCCTTTCTGAAATAAAATAGCCGTCAGCTTTAATGACCATTGTAGC
>JAEWMK010000024.1 GCA_023457235.1 Bacillota bacterium | reverse complement strand
GTATACCTATAAAGATTCACCTTTTGTTAAAGGAATGGTTCTAGGCGTTGCCCCGATCATTGCTTTGATGCTCGCAGAAATGTGTTATAAATTCTTCATCAAAGGGAAAAAAGGATTAGGGCTCAACATAAATGTGGTCTTGTCAATCGTATCATTAATCGTACTGGCCTTTTTAAATATCCATCCGGGAATCGTGATTGCGGTATTTTTACTAGGGTCATTTCTAATTGCAACCTTTAAACAAAAATCACACGTTGATTCTCCGGCAGAAAGTGTTAAAAAAAGGAGAGAAACCGTATGATTTACTGGGATATATTTGTGGCTTTTTTTATAGCTAATTTATTAGGCTACGGTGGGGGGCCTTCTACGATCCCATTAATTCAAAATCAGGTTGTTAATCATTATGGGTGGATGACTCTTCAGGAATTTGGAGATTTATTCGCGATCGCCAATGTATTACCAGGGCCGATTGCAACGAAAATGGGCGGCTATATTGGCTATCAGGTAGGCGGAATTTTAGGGGCTATTGTTGCTTTAGCGGCGACAATCCTTCCTTCCGCAATTGCAGTCATTATTTTGTATAAATTTGTGACATTATTTAAAAATTCACCACAAATATCATTAATGACAAAGGCGGTTCAACCAGTCATTGCGATTTTATTAGGTGTATTAGCTTATCAGTTTTTTAGCTCATCCTTTGTTACGATTGGCGTATTGCATTTATTAATAGTGACGCTGATTGGCTTTTTATTGATGTATAAATTGAAGATCCATCCGGCTCTTGTCATTGTTTGTGGTCTGTTTTATGGCGGTATTTTTCTATCATGAAAGCTTGTATAGAGGTATGAAGAAAGGGACGGCCAGGTTGCAACTTGGTCGTTTTTTTGTATGGAAATCAAGAGGTAGTATATGGTAATATTGTTGGTATACAATCTATAGATAAAAATAAAGAAGGTGGAACCTTTGCATGAAAAATGGGTTGCTGATGATTTATTATCGATTCGAGAACGGGCTTATATCTATTTAAAATCACTCATTTTAGAAGGGGAACTAAAACCGGGTGACAGATTAATTGAAAGAGAGTTAGCTAATCAATTAAATATAAGCCGTACTCCTATCCGTGAAGCATTGTTCAGACTTGAATCTCAAGGATTTGTAAAAACAGTGCCGAGAAAGGGTGTTGTTGTTTCTAATATTTCTAGTGAAGAGGTTGTCGAGGTTTTCAATATTTTATCTTCCTTAGAAGTATTAGCAGCAAAATTAGCAGCCCAACGGATGGATGAAAAAACACAAAAGATCCTCGATGAGAAAATTGCTGAATTAGAAACCTTTCTTAATAGCAGCCATAAGGATTATGAAAACATTCATATTGATATGAATATGGTTTTATATAATGCTGCAAAAAGTCCGAAATTATTTGAAATGCTCTCGGGACTAACGGATTATATACAAATGTCGGCCAATATGGGTTATGAAACACCTGGAAGAAAAGAACAAGCGATGAAAGAGCATTTGGAAATCATGAAAGCTCTAAGAAATAAAGAAGTAGAACTTGCCGAATCTCTAACAAAAATCCATATAGAAAATTCAAAGAGAGCTTATATAACGTCCGTTGAAAAACGTAAGGAAAAAGAAAGAAAGTAACAGGTTAGCATTTGAACCTGTTATTTTTTTTACTATAAGGAGTATAAAATTTTATGGATTATAGTATAAGTAAAACATCGTAATTTGCCATCATGGGCAAATTACGTGTTTTTCTAATGCTTTCAATTCTTTTTAAATTAAATATATTATTTTGTATATTTAGTATTGTCTGAAAAATTAAAATATGGTATATTGTATACCAAGAGGATGAGAGGAGGAAATGGAAATGCCTAAAATTAATTATGTAACGAGTGGAAAGACTTTTGAGGTACCTGAAAATTCAAATATTCTTAGAATGTCATTAAGATATGATGGTGATCTCCCAAACAGGTGTGGCGGGGGACTTTGTGGAAGCTGTGTCTGTAAGGTTGAGGAAGGTGCGGAGTTTTTAGATAATGTAAAGAAACAAGAACGTAGAAAGCTTGGGGATGAACTATTAAGTCAAGGATATCGATTAGGCTGCCAAACCTTCGTAAACGGTGGCGATGTGTCATTATCATGGTCTGAAGAAATCACAAACTTTGTTAAAAAGAGAAAGCCCGATAAGTTAGAAAAAGAAGTAACACCTTCGGCTTCAGTATAAAAATTTGTTTCTATAGGTGGCGGATGAAAGTCTGTCACCTAAATATCATTAATGGGATGAGGCGGAGTAAATGTGGGTATGTAAAAACCATATTACATATGCTTTAAAATTACTGGATACTCCACATGTTGAGAAAGTATCAATGGAAATCACTTGTTCTTTTTGTAGAAAAAAAGCTGATGTAAAAATGTATTACGATCATAAGCCGATGAAAAAAAGAGTACAGTATACATTAAAGAAAACAATTAAGAAGGCAGTAATGGATACTTCATTGATGGCTGATAAAACGATATAAAGGATGGATGAAAAATGAATACACAAACACAAGTTTTTGATGTTGAAGGTATACTGAATGCCAAAGGACTATCATTGCCAAATCCCCCAAAACCGTCTGGCAATTATCTATTTGTAAATCAAGTTGGAAAGGTTTTATATTTGAGTGGCATTACTTGTAAATTTAATGGTGAAGTATTGTATAAAGGGAAGGTTGGGAAAGATCTATCAATACAAGAAGGGTATGAGGCATCTAGAATCACGACGTTAAACCATTTATGTATTTTAAAAGACTACTTAGGAGATTTTAATAAAATAGACAAGATTGTCAAAATAACAGGGTATGTAAACTGTGACCCAGAATTCACAAAAGTACCGGATGTAATAAATGGCACATCAGATTTACTAGTAGAGCTATTTGGAGAAAAAGGTAAACACGCAAGATGTGCAGTTGGCGTTGCATCCTTACCGGGAAATGCAGCGGTTGAAACTGATATGATAGTATTATTAAAAGATTAAAATGGAAACAGGAGAGGGTGGTTCTCCTGTTTTTTCTTTTAAATATACATCTGATATTATCAGTCTGAATACATATTTCCCTCATATACTGTTATTACCACAAGGCCTAAGATGGATTCAGGAAGCTACTAAGGTAAGAGGGTGATTAGCCTTGATTGTTCTAAATGGAAATTCGTTAACGATAAAAGACATGTATCAGTTGTTATACGACAATGAAAAGGTTGCCGCTGCGAAAAATAGCTTACTGGCCGTAATTGAAAATCGTAAAGCAGTTGAGGATATTGTACAAAAAGGAAAGGTAGTATATGGAATTACAACTGGTTTTGGAAAGTTTAGTGATGTTTTAATTCAAAAGGAACATGTTAAAGATTTGCAGCACAACTTAATTCATTCCCATGCCTGTGGAGTAGGTGAAATGTTTCCTGAGGTTGTTTCACGAGCGATGCTGATTCTAAGAGCCAATGCGCTTTTAAAAGGTTATTCAGGTGTTCGGTCGATTGTTATTGATACACTACTCGATCTTATCAACCATGGTATCCATCCGGTTATTCCTTCGCAAGGCTCATTAGGTGCAAGTGGAGATTTAGCCCCATTATCCCATCTAGCACTTGTGCTAATCGGGGAGGGAGAAGTTATCTATCGCGGTAAGAGGCTTGAAGCTCAAACCGCCCTACAGGCGGCAAAGCTTCAACCGATTTCCTTAGAAGCAAAGGAAGGGCTTGCCCTTATTAATGGCACCCAAGCAATGACAGCAATGGGCATTGTCAATTATATAGAAGGAGAAAGGTTAGCAATACAATCTGAATGGATTGCCTCTATTACAATGGAAGGATTACGGGGGATTATCGATGCTTTTGATGAAGATATCCAACAGGCAAGAGGTTATCCCGAACAAATAGAGGTTGCCAAACGTATGCGACACATACTGTCCCGCAGCCAGCTCACGACGAACCAAGGAGAAATTCGCGTACAGGATGCCTATTCCCTACGTTGTATTCCCCAAGTCCATGGTGCTACATGGCAAACATTAAACTATGTAAAAGAAAAACTAGAAATTGAAATGAATGCTGCAACAGATAATCCGCTAATTTTTAATAATGGTGAAAAAGTCATTTCCGGTGGAAACTTCCATGGTCAACCGATCGCGCTCGCGATGGATTTTTTTAAAATTGCCATTGCCGAATTGGCAAGTATTTCAGAAAGACGAATAGAACGATTAGTAAATCCGCAATTAAATGATTTGCCAGCCTTCTTAAGTCCAGATCCAGGGCTTCAATCTGGAGCGATGATTATGCAATATACAGCCGCTTCTTTAGTATCCGAAAATAAAACACTGGCCCACCCATCGAGTGTCGATTCCATCCCTTCATCTGCAAATCAGGAAGACCACGTCAGCATGGGTACGATTGGAGCACGTCACGCCAATACCATTATTGAAAATGTCAGAAGGGTACTGGCAATTGAAATGATTTGTGCGATGCAGGCTGTTGAATATCGTGGCATTGAAAAAATGTCTCCACTCACCAAAAAGTTTTATACTGAGGGTAGAGAAGTTGTTCCTCCTATCATAATCGATCGGATTTTTTCAAAGGACATCGAGGCACTTGCAAAGTGGTTGAAAGGGAAAAACCTATATTAACGATGAAAAGCGAACTTCTGGTTCGCTTTTCATATTTTCCTCACAAAACGTACATAAACTCGCCATTTTTCAAACTAAAATATGTGATGTTACTCACGTTTATATAGTAGTTACCTTGATATAGTTATAAATGAGTTATATGCAGAAATTGTGCAGATAACGCTCAAATCTTATAACTGTATAAAAAGGAGTTAGTTATGAAATGGCAAACATACTTTTTATTATTTTTAACAGCTCTTTTCATTTTTAGCGGGAGTGCTGGTGCTGAAGAACTAGTTGTAACGAATGAAACTGAATTGCAAATGGCTTTAGAAAAAGCAGCTGAAAATGATACTGTCACGATTAAAAAAGGTGTTTATCAAGGAAATTTTTCAGTGAATAAGCCACTCACCATTATAGGTGAAAAAGAGGTGATCATAAAAGGACCTAACAAGGGGGATGTCATCACAATTAATGCCGATGATGTAACAATTGAAGGCTTACAAATTGAAGGAAGCGGTTCACAAAATGCAGGCATTCATGTGAATGCAAATCGTAGTTCCATTAAAAATTCAAAGATTTATGACGTCTTTCATGGAATCGTTCTAAAGAATAGTTACGGCCATCAAGTTGATGACAACTTCATCACAAGCTACACAGATGATACCGTTGTTCATAAGGGTCATGGAGTTTATTTGATTGAAGCACCACATTCCTACATTAGGAATAATATTATTTTCGGTTCGAATGATGGAGTTTATCTGTCTTACTCAAATTTAAGTGAAATCAGCGGAAATATAATTACCGATGTTAGGTACGGCATTCATACGATGGATTCGGAGGATGTGATCATTCATCAAAACCAATTGTCAAAGAACCGTAATGGGTTAATGCTCATGCAAAGTAAACGGCTATCCGTTAGAGAGAACTACCTTTTTGACAATACAACAATTGAAGGAGCTGGCCTCTTTTTATTTGATACCTTCGATTCCCAAATCTCAATGAATATTGTTAAAAAAAATAATAAAGGTATGTATCTTGAAAATGGGAAAAGAAATGAAATTTCGTTTAATGAATTTGATCAAAATGATAAAGGAATGGAGCTTGCAAAAGGTTCCGAGGATAATGGAATCTATTTGAATAATTTTTTAAATAATAACCAGCAAGTTATTACAGATAAAGAAAATGAAAACTTATTTAATCTTGAAGGTTTTGGGAACTACTGGGATGATCAGCATCATCTACATTTAGATCGGGATGAGCCAACATTAAATGCGTCTATTTATTCGACAAGGTCATTCCTACTCGAGGAATTTAATCGGCAAGGAACAAATAATTATGCCTATAAAAGTGGGGATGTTTTTTACCATTTAACGACAAAGGAGCCTTATTTACAAATATTCTCAGGAAGCCCAGCGGTAGGATTATGGAATACGATTGAACAATTTGTTCCTATCCCTTCCAAACAGTTCATTGTAGATGAAAATCCAATACAGACTCCGGTAGTGATTGACACAATGATTGAGCAAAAAGAAATGAAGAACAATAGGAGAAATGCAGTAGGCCTTGAAAAGAGTGGATTTTTCCTAGTGTTTATGTTTATCAGTTTCTTAACATTATGGTATACGAGGAGAATGAAAAATGATGCGTAAACTTTCTTTTATAATGTTGCTTTTATTTGTGATAGTAGCGGGATGTTCTAGCCAAGATGCTTTTGAGCCGCAGCCGATTGATACCAATGTAGATGGCTGTGACGAGTGCCATATGGGGATACAGGATATTAAAGCCTCAAGTGAAGTTATTTTGAAAGACGGCACACCTAAGAAGTTTGACGATATCGGCTGCATGGTTCTTTTTATTAAAGATCACGAAGAAGAGGTTGCCAATATTTTTGTTCATGATTACTTGACAAGTGAATGGATTGACATGAATAATGCCACTTTTATTCAAGGCAGTAAAGTAAAGTCTCCAATGAATTACGGTTTTGTAGCGTTCTCTTCAACCGAAGAGGCAAAGAACTTCCAAGCTGAAAATGGAGGAGAAATATTTACTCCTGGAGACGTACTTAAAGCTGATGTTCAAGCATTAAAGGAAGCAGGCCACGGTTCTGATGCGGGGGCAGGTCATGAGACTGAACATAAGATGTAATAAGTGAAGATTAAAGTGAAATAAGTCCGATTACGAAGGATGATTTGACATGAAATATATAAAAACGTTGAACTCAATGACTCTCTATGAATTACGACTTTTGTTGCGGAGTAAATGGCTTCTAAATTTTATGATTCTACTTCTCTTGATGGCCGCTCTCTTTTATTTCTATGGTTTGAAATCATTAGATGCTGACCCGCGTGAAGTGAAGTATGGTCTTTCTTCGATCTCATCGAGTATTGATACAGGCTCAATTGACCCGTCCTTTTTTGGACTGGAAGAAATGCCTTCCGAAGAGCCCGGTGATTCCAATAATGGGAAAGCTGGATTTGATCGTGCAATTGCGATGCTAATGAATTTATCGTTGTGGGTATTACCCATCATTTGTTTAATACTTGGTACAAATGCAATTGTCGCAGATAAAGAGGATGGAAGGTTGGCGCTTTACCGTACTTATCAGATGCCATTTTTCTATTATTTATTAAGTAAATTTATAGCTCTTTGCATTTCAATGCTGGTGGCGTTAGGGGTTTCTTATGGGTTATTTGGAATAGTCATCGCATTTACCACTGATGAGGCACAGTTTAGCTTTTTTACAACCTTTTTCTTATTAAATATTTTTCTAATCATCATTTTTTCAGCATTATCAGTGTTGGTAGGTTCAATTAGCATTACTAGAATGCAAGGTCTGTCTTATGCATTATGTGTATGGAGTTTTCTTGTTATTGGTTATGAATTTATTATTTTTTCAATTATAGATGGGATTCCATATGCCCAAAAATTAAATAGCATGCTTGTTCTAGTACTTTCTAATCCAATTGAATCATTACGTGTCTGGTCAATCACGAAGCTTAATGCGGATTATATTTTTGGTCCCGAATATTTACTGATTCATAAGTGGGGGCAGGATGGAAGTTTAACCAATTATGTGATCCTGTCCTCTGTGCTCATGATTGTAATTTCGTTAGCTCTCGCTAATTTTACAATAAAAAAAAGGAGGGAGAGACTTGGTTGAACCTACTATCGTTCTAAAAGCTCAAAACGTATCCAAGACCTACGGAAAAAAACAAGTGTTATCTTCTACAGACCTTTCTATTAATAAGGGAGAATGTGTTGTCTTTTGTGGAGGAAATGGGGCTGGAAAGAGTACCTTAATCAAACTGCTAACCGGAATTGAGAAACCGTCATCTGGTACAATCCAATTTCTCACTTCTAAGAAAAAAAGTTTTGGCTATATGCCCGACCATATGAATTTTCCGGGAGAGTTGTCTCCTATTGAAGTTTTAATGTATTATCGTACATTTGTTGATGCGAGCAAAGAAGCGATAATGGAAGTCATTAAAAAAGTGGGTTTATGGGAAGTGCGCAACCAAAAAATCAGTTCATTCTCAAAAGGGATGTCACAGCGTGTTAATTTAGCCCAAGCACTTCTGGCCGATGTCGATGTTTACATCTTTGATGAACCTACGAATGGGCTGGATCCTTATTGGGTTATTGAATTTAAGAATATTATTAAAGATCTAACTAATAATGGAAAAACGGTGATTTTAAGCAGCCACATCATGAGAGATGTTGCGGAGATCTCCGATCGCGTATTCATAATATTTGAGGGTCAAGTAAAGGAAAGCGGAAGCCTTGAGGAAATTTATGAAAAATACGAAACACAAACATTGGAGGAAGTTTTTCTTAAATTACTCGAAAAGTCACATAGTGTTGCATAAAAGGGACAATAATGTCCCTTTATTTGTTTTGATTATTATATTTTTAATAAACTATAGTTTATAATATAGTAAGTGAACCAAATGAAGGGGATGTCGGTTATGTTTGAATTATATTTTCCCGATAACAAACTGGAATATATTCCGTCTCTTATCTGGGTATTAATCATTGTCCTTATAGCTTTTTTAGCGATCAACCAAATTATTAAGTTTTCTAAAAAAGAAGAAGAAAAAGCAAGGATGCTAGAAAAGCAGCTTATGGAGAATCAAATAAAAAGCCATAAATAATTATTTTTGAAAGGCGCACTTATCGATGGTGTGCTTTTTTTATTAAGCAAAATTAAATTAACTATAAAAATATTATGTAAATTAAATTTGATAGATTATATAATGGAGGGGGGAGGAAGCAAGATTATCTCCCTTTTGCTTCGCTCCAAGGTGGTTTCTTTGTATTCAAAACTCGTAGTGTTGATCGGTCATACTCCTTGTATCATCGATGTTGATCAAAAAGAATGAGATTACCATCTGGATCTTCTATTGTAAAATGTGCCGGTCCTTCACTTGCTTCATCTGCTTCAGAAAGCATTTTTATTCCATTTGCTTTAAGCTGCTTTTGAATTTCTCGAATGTCGTTGAACGAATCAAGATTTTCAGCATTTTCATTCCATCCTGGATTAAAGGTTAAAATGTTCTTTTCAAACATTCCCTGGAAAAGGCCAATTATGCAATTTTCATTCTTCATAATGAGCCAATTTTGTTTAATGTCCCCAGCCAAAACTTGAAATCCAAGGTTTTCGTAAAATGATTTTGATGCATTAATGTCTTTTACATTTAAACTTACAGAAAATGCGCCTAGTTTCATACATACTTCCTCCTCCGATAATTATAATTAGATGGTCAATTGTTTGAATAAATTCATTAATTTATTAAAGTATAGGTGAGTACGTCGTAACAAACAAGATTTTATAAATCTAACTCATCCAACTTTTTATAAGCTTTATCTTTAGCAAAATTACGAGACTGCCAAGCGTCGCTTTTCAACAAATTTATCTCTTGTTTTCGCTGTATTAGTAACTCCTTTAACCCCGGAACATTAGGCTTGTTTTCATAAAGCTCTATGAGTCCAAGAATCCCAGTGGAAGAAAATTGGTTTAAATAGTGGATGTCAATTTTTCCTGTTTCCTCATAACGGGCAATATTTTGCTTAACAACAATCCCGTCAAGATTGATGGTATTGATGCCGACATAATAGATGAGTGCCGCGATAAAATAAAAATGAAACAAGGAAAGCTGCTCAAGCCAAATTTTCACAAGTGTGTAGGCAAGGATAAACATTAGAAAAATCATGAAAGAATGGACGAGCACCCTCAAAAAGGTGAATCCATATGCATCCTCATACATCAACATTCTCATGAAGGCTGAAGTCAAAATAACAGCGCTAGATAACACAAGAACAGTTAAAGTGAAACGAATTGTTTTCTTCAGAAACCCTTTGACTAATTTCGTAGAATATATTACTGCAACCGTGACAGTCAAATTAATCATCGTCACAAAAAGCAACTCAAAGAATCCACGCCGTGCATATTCTGCATAGGTGAAGCCGTCTTCAAGCGTCCCACTGAAAAAATATTTAAATTGGACAGCGACAAACAAGATATACACCAAGTCCAAAAGTAATAATACTGTCAATGTTATGACACCATCCATTGACAGGGGCTTAATCATCCCATCCTTTTGAATCATTTCCATTTTTCGTTGAAACAGCGCCTGTAAAAAGCCGAAAAATAGAAATGTTAAAAATACAATAATGACAAAACGAAAAACAAGATCACCTCTGATGGTTATTAAATTAGGAATATTGCCTAAAATTCTTGCAAATTGTGTATCAGCTTTAATTAATAAATTAATAATGATAAATAAAAACGGGACAGCGATTCCGATACCAATTAGAATCTTTTTCCAAACATCAAAATGCTTTTTATTGTTGCTATCTTTTGACAGCTGGGACGTATATTTAATAAAAATGGCATTATAACGGATCCCATCGACTAGACGACGCAGGATGTAAAAAATAAAATTGAGTTTACTCCATTCAAATGTTTTCGGAGAAGTAATTAAAACAAGATGAAAAATAACAAGCGTTGGAATAACTACAATATTTAGGATGTAAAACAGAGCCGTATCATATGCGTAATAGCCGGCAGTCAAAATCCATATGGAGATCAATATCAAATAACCAAAGCGCTGGTGAGAAAAGGTAAACGAACGAAATCTCCAATAAAATAAAGAATAAAAGAAAATGATAAAAATAAAATAGGAAATACCGATTTGATACCTAAAAAATGTTTCTTCTGCTACTATTCCAACAAGAAAACATAAAAGTAAAAAGATCCAATCCTTCTGTACCATTCTAAACTCCATCTTAATCCCTCCAAAATCCTAAATAGGTATTCTATATACATAGAATATCTTTGTATATAAGCAAAAAAAATTACACAGAAGCTTTCTTTCCCCATCTGTAGCTTAGTAAGCATAAAGGGTATAGCAATAAGGTAAGGAAAATACATAAACCAATAAATGTTTCTGTCAACAATGGATGGAACCATTCTCGTGGTATAATCTTGAAAACTGTTAAAAACATCAAGGTCAAATTCGGCACTAATGCCAATATAAAAGTTCGTTTTAATACTTCCTTGCCCTTATGCCCAAAGCCTTTTCCTATTTCATAACCAAGCAATGCCCAAAACACCATGTAAATCAGTGCAATCGAAATAGGGATGGAAGTCAACTGATTCCATAGACCTTTCAACCAAGTCCAATCAAATACATTATGGGCAAGAGTTAGTGCGGCTCCTCCACCAAAGAAAAGAATATTAACTGAAATAAATAACCATTTCATATTACTTGGCGTAACGGTTAGTTCTTCTTTCCAGATCGAAGCAATTTCCTCAGGTGTACCAAACCTTTGGAAAACTTTATCCTGTACATCAGCTTCATTTTCAAAATTGAGGATCTCAATTAGGAGTTCATCAAGATGGGCTTCATTATCCTGTAAAATTGCTTCCATCTCCGGATGATTGCCAAGGCAAGACTTAAGTTCGGTTAAGAAA
>JAEWMK010000023.1 GCA_023457235.1 Bacillota bacterium | reverse complement strand
GTCATGCATACAAAAATTGATTACACATGGCTTGGAAAAATTGAAAATGAACTGCGCTCCCATCCTTCTTTTATTTTAAAAGAAATACACTACCTTGATAATGTTGAGGTTGAAACGTATGTTGCTGAAGAAAATAAAGAAAGCTTCGTTGACTGGATGACAGAGCTGACAAATGGGCAAGCTGAAATTTCCAAAGGCAAAACAGAATATTTGGAGACTGATGTTTAGTTTTCTGGGCACACTAATTAATACCAAATCAGAGTGTTTAGGGAGTTTACATAATGGCTCGATTTAAAAAAAGGCGGAAAGTAACGAAAATTTTAATGATCATCTTGATACCTTTGGTAGTCGTATTTGTTGGCGCTGCTGCTTACGCTTCTTATTTGGCGAGTACAGCCAAAACCGTCGTTGAAGGTTCCCAGCATAAATTAGATAGCCGCAAGTTTGATGAGAAGTCCGAAATGCGTCTTGAAAAAGTCGACCCAAGGGTTGATAATATTTCGATTTTATTTCTGGGAATCGACGATGGGGAGCATACCTTTAGTGATAGGACTCGAACGGATGCGATGATTCTGGCTACTTTTAACGAAAAATCAAAATCGGTGAAAATGGTCAGCATCCCAAGGGATTCAAGAGTTGAGCTAGTTGGCAGAGGTCGTATGGATAAAATCACCCATGCACATGCTTATGGCGGTCTTGACATGGCGGTAAATACGGTGGAAAAACTGTTTGCAATTCCGGTCGATTATTATGTTCGGCTGAATTTCGATGCTTTTATTAAGATTATCGATGCCTTAGGCGGGATCGAGATTGATGTTCCTTTTGATATTGTCGAGCAAAATAGTCATCGGGAAAAAAATAAGATCAAGATTAAAAAAGGTTTGCAAAAATTGAACGGGGAACAGGCTCTTGCTTACGCTAGGACGCGAAAGTATGACGGCGATGTTGAAAGAGGTCAAAGGCAGCAGGAGATTTTGAAGGCTATTATTAAAAAAGGATTGTCGATCAGATCGATGACGAAGTACGGTGATGTCATTGAAAGTGTCGGTGATAATTTAACAACAAACATGACATTCGATGAAATGCTCGCCTTCCATGACTATGCTTATGCCGGGAAAAATATCGATGTAGAAATGCTAACGTTAAAAGGAAAGCCAGCACGGATTAATCGACTGTATTATCATTTGCTAGATGATACGAGTTTGGATGAAGTTAAAACAAAGATGAAGCAACATCTGGAATTTGATGGGACGGATGCGGATGTTGATGATAGTGGAGAGACTAAGGCATCGACTGATGATAAAGTAGAATAGCGTGTTTTACATATTTTAAGGCATGGAACGTTGGCTGTACGCCATTCCATGCCTTTTTAACAAAGTTTAATTATAAAAATCAACAAATGAATCGTAAATGGCTTGTGCTGCTTTTTGACGGAATTCATCTGATTTTAGCAATGCTTCTTCATTTGGATTCGACAAAAATGCCATTTCAACTAAGATTGCTGGTATTTCGGTTTCACGAATAACGTGTAGACTTTTGTCTTGGGAGCCTCGATTCACCGTACCAAGCTGTGATGTTAATTTTTTGATCGTAATATCTGAAAGCTGTTTGCTTTGCTGCCAGCTTGGATTTTTACCAGAATGATTGAACGTTGTTGAGCCCTGAGATGTTTCTTTAAAAGAATCCGAATGGACGCTTACAAAAGCATCAGCATCATTGTTATGGGCTACTTTTACCCGTTCAGCCAACGATAAAAATGTATCATCAGATCGGGTTAAAGTGACATCAGCACCTGCTCCACGCAATAAATCTATTAATTTTAATGCTACTGCAAGATTTACAGCTTTTTCCTGAAGGCCTGTTGGCCCTTTTGCACCTGGGTCATGATCTCCATGGCCTGCATCGACAACGATTCGCTTTCCGGCTAAGCCACTATTTAATAGGGTAACTTTTACGTCATTCGTTGAGTGGCGGACGACGAAATGATAGCCCGGATTAAAATAAATGCGAATATTTGAACCGCTATATTCAATTCGATCAATAGCTGGATGGCTGCCAGCCCATTCATCGATTTGTGATGCACTTGTTGTAATTTCTACACCGTTAGAAAGCAATTTATGTGACGTTGTAACTGAACCTACTTTTGACCATTTCAGCCAAGCCCGATTGCCGTCATACGTTTCTATTTGCGGCTGAGAAAGTGCAGTGAACGACTGCTTATTCACTTGCATTGTTAAATAATTGGTATGGACGTAGCCCCACTGTCCATTATATTTCACCTGAGCCCATTGACCTTCGACCTTAAAGACGATGATTTCCTGACCTTTAGTGTATGCGCCGAGTATTGGTGAATTAGCATCCGCATTTTCACGAATATTTAGTGAAGTTGCATTAACTTTCCCTTTGATAACCTCTTTTTGTGGGCGAATTGCGTTTGCTTTAATATAACCAAGATAGTTTTTATATTCAATTTCAAGCCACTCATTTGTGTTTAGATTTTTTGCTACAGGTTTATCATAGATTTTGATTGAATCACCTTGAGCAAGTTCTCCAAGTTGTTTGCTGTTTGTTGAAGGCTCTTCGTAAACGGTTGTGCCTTCTACTGCATCAATGATAGCCGTAGTTGTTGTTCTGACAACATCTTCAATCACTGGTTCCTCTTTGTTTGAATTTGATGAGGAAGGTTCTTCACGATCTTCTGTTGCCGTTTTTTGGTCAATAATGACTTTTCGTTCTTTCTCATTCCATTGAACGTTGGCACCATAGCTTTCTGCAAAGAAACGCAACGGTAAAACCGTATTGCCTTTTACGATTGTTGGTGCTGGATTAATCGAAAGCGCCTCATCATTCACCATTACCTTTGTTTTGTTAATTGTGAATACAACTTTTGTTTCAGCGTCGATTGCTTCAACCTGCTTTGTTTTTTCTAACCACTTTACTGTAATCCCTAGTGTCTCCCCGATGCCCCGAAATGGTACTAACACTCTTCCATCTATAATTGGTGGTTCGATTGGTAAATTTAATAGTTCGCCATTAACGTAGACTGAGATTTTTTTCGAGGAGGTTGATGTATTTGGTGTTTTTGCTGCATTAGTAGTTTTAGTGGTGTCAGTAGTCTTGGATTTGTCTGTTGTGCTTGTTTTAGTTGTTGTCGTATGTACTTTGATGTAGTCGCTATGCACAAACCCTGTAGCAGATTTCGATGAAATCTTCAACCACTCACCGGTCCGTTTGATAATCTGGACCTCATCACCATTTTGTAATTTTCCTACTATGTCACCTTTAGTCGAAGGCTCTGCTCTTACATTTAAGTTCCCATCTGTCATTATTACTTGCCCTGTTTCATTTGCACTGGCGGGTGTATGCGGAATTGCTATAAATGCCAATACAATGAGGAAGGTCCAAATAATGAAAGATATCGGTGACCTCTTTACCATTAGTCTACTAAATCCCCCTTCTATTCTGGTTTTACTATAACAACTGTAATAGTTTAGTAGCAGAATATCAAGGTAAATTATCCAAAATACAACAATTTGAGACAAATGACCTGAAAATGTCATTGTTCTGAAATTTTTGTATTATTTTCCGGGAAATGTTGTCGATGTGGGGTGAAATAAATGTAGTATTTGGTAGATGACAATTTGGTGAAGTTTTTGGACAATAAGGGATCCATTTGGACAATGTTTTTGCATTCAAAAACCACGGACCGATTGAGATCCGTGGTAATTTTTTATTATTTTTCAGCTATCTGCCCAACCGCTCTATCACTTTTTTCGCTGTTTCATTTGCTTTTTGCTGAAGTGGAGTGGCCTTTGCCTTCAATTTCTCTACTTCCTCGCTTTGCTGGCTCATTTGCTTTCTGATCAATTCATACAACGCATCAGCTGACCAATTGTCATCAACGTGGCCGATTAATGGTTGGTCGACTTGGTTAATAAATGAATCAATTTTAGGATCGTAGGAGATACCAATCATTGGTGTATGGGCAATTGCTGCAAAAATAAGTGCATGAAGTCTCATTCCGATTAATAGTGATGAATCACCGATTAAGGAAACCTTCTCTTCAATGCTGGCATTATACGAAAAAATTGAAGCCGGATTTTTCATCACACCGCTGATTTCTCTTGAAAACACATCGTCATGCTCGCCATGCATTGGCAAAAACACAATCTGGTGCCTACTCTCACCAGCACAGCGATCGAGCACCTCAATTATTTTTCCCTTAAACTCGGCAAAACCTGGAGAAGTCCAATCCCGGATGGCAACCGTGATAAACGGCTTTCCAGCCAATCCTTCTTTCTCTAGCCAAGCCTGATTCAAGCCTTCCTTATATTCCATGCCCATTACCGGATCGGGCACAAGCTCAATTTCGCCACCCAATCCGATTTTTCTTAATAAATCAAGGGAGTCCTGATCCCTAACTGTTAGGAAATCAGCTTTTGAAAGAGCATACCTAACAAGCTTTTGGCTGACAGATTGGTCGAGCGGACCAATACCTTGGGCATATATGAAAAATGGTTTTCTCAAAAAGTGCGCAATCATCATGATCCCTGTATAATA
>JAEWMK010000022.1 GCA_023457235.1 Bacillota bacterium | reverse complement strand
CCCCAGTCCATATGGGAGCACTAATCGTAGATCAAAGGATCATAAAAACAAAAAAAGGAGATCAAATGGCATTCTTGGCATTAAGTGACGATACAGGTGAACTTGATGCAGTTGTATTCCCGTTAACGTTTAAAAAAATAAATAAATTGCTGAAAAAAGGTGAAATTTTGTTTATTCAGGGGAAAATAGAGGAAAGGGAGGGGAAATTGCAATTAATTATCGATGAGGCCACGTCGATTAAAGATTTAAAAGCAAATGCTTTTGACAAATTATACTTAAAAGTCGACAAATCACAACAGGAATCAGGGAAATTGCATCAAATTAAAAATATCTTAAAACAATATCCCGGAACAACAGAAGTATATATTCATTATGCTGATGAACAGAAGACTGTTTTGCTTCCGAAAGAATGGTCAGCAAAATTATCTAAAGAATGCTTGAAAAAGCTAAAATTGGTACTAGGTGCGAAAAATGTTGTAATAAGAAAGTAATTGTTGGAATAAAAATAGGGACATAAAAATGAAGTATCTTTACAGGATATTCACTTTTGATATAATAAAGGAGTTTAGTATTAATTTATAAGACTAGGTCTTAACTTTTTTTACAAGTAGAGTTTGTCAATTTCAAAAGGAGTGAATGGGAATGTCCGTTACACGGGAGGAAGCACTACATATTCATCAAGTCAATCAAGGGAAGTTAGAAATAAAATCAAAGGTTCAAGTTAAGAATGCGCATGATTTAAGTTTAGCTTATTCACCAGGTGTCGCTGAGCCGTGTAAAGATATCTATGAAGATAAAAGTAAAGTCTATGAATATACAATGAAGGGTAATATGGTAGCAGTCGTATCCGATGGTACTGCCGTATTAGGTTTAGGTAATATCGGTCCTGAAGCAGCTATGCCGGTTATGGAAGGAAAGGCAGTATTGTTTAAAAGTTTTGCAGGGGTGGACGCATTTCCGATTTGCCTAAATACAACTGACGTTGACAAAATTGTCGAGACAGTTAAACTGTTAGAGCCTACATTTGGCGGTGTAAACCTAGAAGATATTTCTGCACCACATTGTTTTATTATCGAGGAAAGACTTAAAAAGGAAGCTAACATTCCGGTCTTCCATGATGATCAACATGGAACAGCCATCGTAACGGTTGCAGGACTTGTAAATGCATTGAAATTAGTCGAAAAATCTATTTCTGATATTAAAGTTGTCATGAATGGTGCAGGGGCAGCAGGAATCGCAATTGTTAAACTTCTATATCATTTTGGTGTTCGAAATGCTATTATGTGTGATACAAAAGGTGCCATTTTTGAAGGCCGTACATATGGCATGAATGAGATCAAGGAACAAGTTGCTAAAATGACTAACCTTGAAAAAGTGGAAGGCACTTTAGCGGATGTTATTAAAGGTGCAGATGTATTTATTGGAGTATCTGTGGAAGGTGCTTTGACACCAGATATGGTAAAATCAATGAATAAGGATTCAATTATTTTTGCAATGGCAAATCCAAATCCTGAAATCATGCCTTCGGTAGCTAGAGAATGTGGAGCTAAGGTTGTCGGAACAGGACGCTCTGACTTCCCTAACCAGGTAAATAACGTATTAGCATTCCCTGGAATTTTTAGAGGAGCTTTAGATACACATGCTACTAACATTAACGAGGAAATGAAAGTTGCTGCTGTTCATGCAATTGCAGGGTTAGTATCAGATGAAGAGCTATCTTCCGATTACGTAATTCCAGCTCCTTTTGATACAAGAGTCGCTCCAGAAGTGGCTGCTGCTGTTGCAAAGGCTGCAATTGAAACAGGTGTAGCAAGGAAAATTGTTGATCCAGAGGAAATAAAAGAAAAAACAAGAAGGCTGGCTGTAATAGAAGATAACTAACTTTATTCATTGTTAATCACTGCTTCTTTCACTTTATTCAGCATTAAATTCAGTGGGGGTGCAAACTCCTTTTGAATAAAGTTAAAGCCTCCGGCGGATGCCACGGATTTTCAGAGGTAGTTTTTCGAGCGAGCTCGAAAAAATCCGGGCGCAAATACGCCAAGGCGCATTTGATAGTTGCAAGTCGAAGAGCATTTGATTATTGTATGTATTTTGTAGGTGGCGGCTGGGTTAGGAGGTTTTTTGGTTGCTTAAGGATTTATTTGGGAAAAAGAAAAAGAGATATGCCTCACTACCTTCGGAACAGGCTAAACAGGATGTACCAGAAGGCTTAATGACGAAATGTCCAGATTGTAAGAAAATAATGTACTCAAAAGAGTTAAAGAAAAATTTGAATGTGTGCCCAGTATGTGGTCACCATTTTCAAATGGATTCACGTGACCGTATTGAAAGCTTAATTGATGATGGGACTTTCATCGAATTTGATCATGAAATGATGTCGGAAAATCCATTGGATTTTCCTGATTATCTTGAAAAGCTTGAAAAGGACCGCGCGAAAACGGGGTTAAATGAAGCGATCGTTACCGGTGAAGGTCAAATAAATGGCTTTGATACGGTTATTGCAGTCATGGATTCAGGATTTCGGATGGGTAGTATGGGTTCTGTTGTCGGTGAAAAGATTACGCGTGCGATTGAAAGAGCAATAGAACGTAAAATTCCGTTCATTATCTTCACCGCATCTGGTGGTGCTAGAATGCAGGAAGGTGTTCTTAGCTTAATGCAAATGGCTAAAACAAGTGCAGCACTAAAAGCATTAAGCAATAGTGGCGGTTTAATTATATCCGTGATGACACACCCGACTACTGGAGGAGTATCAGCGAGTTTTGCGTCATTAGGTGACTATAATTTTGCAGAACCTGGTGCATTAATTGGTTTTGCCGGCAGAAGGATTATTGAGCAGACAATCCGAGAGGAATTACCAGAAGACTTTCAAACAGCCGAGTTTCTATTAAAGCACGGTCAATTAGATAAAATTGTAAAAAGAAATGAATTGAAAGAAACATTAACGACTGTTCTCGATATTCATAATTTCGGTCAAAATAATTAGGAGGAGGTGTTCTTTCATTGGCAGGAGAAATGGAATTTGAACGTCCGGTTATAGAATTACGAAAAAAAATAGCAGAGTTAAAAAAGTTTACTGAAGAAAAGGAAATTGACCTTACTGATGAAATAGTAAAATTAGAATCAAGATTAGAAAAGCTAGAAAATGATGTCTATGGCAATCTAAAGCCTTGGGATCGCGTGCAAATTGCCCGCCACCCGAATAGACCTACCTCTCTTGACTACATTGGACACCTTTTTTCTGATTTTCTTGAATTGCACGGGGACCGTTATTATGGCGATGACGAGGCGATTGTAGGTGGCATTGCGAAGTATCATGGCATTCCTGTGACAGTAATAGGTCACCAACGTGGGAAAGATACGAAAGAAAATATCCGCCGTAATTTTGGGATGCCCCACCCGGAAGGCTATCGCAAAGCTTTACGTTTAATGAAACAGGCTGAGAAATTTAACCGCCCGATCATTACATTCATTGACACGAAAGGTGCTTACCCAGGGAAGGCTGCTGAGGAAAGAGGTCAAAGTGAGGCAATTGCCAAGAATTTATTCGAAATGGCCGGCTTAACTGTACCGGTGATCAGCATTGTAATCGGCGAAGGTGGTAGTGGCGGTGCACTTGGAATTGGTGTTGGAAACCATATCCATATGCTCGAAAACTCGACGTACTCCGTTATTTCACCAGAGGGTGCAGCCTCGATTCTATGGAGAGATGCCAGTCAAGCGAAAAGAGCAGCTGAATCAATGCGAATTACAGCTCCAGATTTAAAAGAACTTGGAGTAATTGATGAAATTATTCCGGAGATTAAGGGTGGCGCTCATCGCGATGTTGTGATGCAGGCTAAAGAAATTGATAAAGTAATAGAGAAATCGCTGAATGAACTTAACAACCTTGATGAAGAAGCGCTTGTTCAGAATAGGTACCTAAAATATAAAAATATTGGTAAAATCTCTTTTAGTGATGAATATATTGAGGTAAATTAAATTTCCGAATAAAGTTAGACGTGCTTTCAATGTTCTGGAAGCACGTTTTCCTATATAATCAAATAAAGAAAAAGGTTAAAATTTAATTTACACCCTGAATTAAAATTACATCAAAAATGGAATGATAAGAAAGAATAAGAGGTGACCTATATGAAAAAAATTGGAGTTCTAACGAGCGGCGGCGATTCACCGGGTATGAATGCCGCCATTCGCGCGGTTGTTAGAAAAGCTATTTATCATGGTCTGGAAGTCTACGGGATTAATTACGGCTATACCGGTCTAATAACAGGAGACATGAGAAAATTAGAACTTGGCTCTGTTGGTGATATCATTCATCGCGGGGGCACAATACTTTATACAGCCCGCTGTGATGAATTTAAAACTGAAGAAGGCAGGCAAAAGGCAATTGACGAATTAAACCGATATGGGATTGAAGGGCTTATTGTTATCGGTGGTGACGGGTCTTTTCGGGGCGCAGCCAAGCTAACTGAAAAAGGTTTTCCATGTATAGGCATACCTGGTACGATTGATAACGATATACCTGGAACAGATTTTACAATCGGATTTAATACTGCACTAAATACTGTTATAGACGCCATTGATAAAATTCGTGATACAGCCACTTCCCATGAAAGAACTTATGTTATTGAAACAATGGGAAGAAATGCGGGGGATATTGCTTTATGGGCAGGCCTTGCCGGTGGAGCTGAGTCTATTATTATTCCTGAGGTTGATTATAATATGGACGAAATTGTAGCGCGGATTTTACGCGGTCATGAACGTGGAAAAAAGCATAGTATAATCATTGTTGCCGAAGGTGTTGGCAGTGGAATAGAGCTTAGTAAGAAGATTCAAGAGGCAACAAAATTAGAAACAAGGGCTACAGTGTTAGGCTATATTCAACGGGGCGGAAAACCTACTGCGATTGACCGGACGTTGGCTAGTCGTTTTGGGGCAAGAGCCGTTGAACTGCTTCTTGAAGGAAAAGCGGGCAGAATGGTTGGAATTGAACATAACAAAATCGTTGATCACGACATCTTGGACGTTCTGTCTAAAGTACATAAAATTGACGAAGACATGTACAAACTTTCACAGGAGTTATCAATATAGGAGGTTTTAAAAGTAAATGAGAAAAACAAAAATAGTATGTACTATAGGTCCTGCCAGTGAATCAGTAGAAACATTAATGGATTTAATGCAAGCTGGAATGAACGTTGCACGATTAAATTTTTCACATGGAAACTATGAAGAGCACGGTGCGCGAATTCGTAGTATAAGAGAAGCGGCCAATGCATTAGGAAAAACCGTCGCGATACTTTTGGATACGAAAGGCCCGGAAATCCGTACACATAATATGGAAAACGGTGAGATCCATCTTCAAGCGGGAAATGAAATCGTTGTCTCGATGACAGAGGTTACAGGAACTACAGAAAAGTTTTCAATTACATATCCGGGTTTAATTCATGATGTTGATAAAGGCTCAAAAATTTTGCTTGATGACGGGTTAATTGAATTAGAAGTGCTAGATAAACAGAATGATGAAATTCGGACAAAAATAATAAACAGCGGTGTTTTAAAAAATAAAAAGGGTGTTAATGTCCCTAATGTAGTTATAAATCTACCGGCTATGACTGAAAAAGATGCTCAGGATATTTTGTTTGGGATCGAACAAAAGGTTGATTTTATCGCGGCTTCATTTGTAAGAAAGGCACAAGATGTTCTTGCTATCCGTGAGTTATTGGAAAAAAACAACGGGGCCTCAATCAGAATCATACCAAAAATTGAAAACCAACAAGGTGTCGACAATATCGATGAAATCCTCGAAGTTTCCGATGGATTAATGGTTGCCCGTGGAGATTTAGGCGTTGAAATCCCTGCAGAAGATGTGCCGCTTGTACAAAAGATGCTGATTAGAAAATGCAATACAGCCGGTAAACCGGTTATTACCGCGACACAAATGCTTGATTCAATGCAAAGAAATCCAAGACCGACAAGGGCCGAGGCAAGTGATGTTGCAAATGCAATTTTTGATGGAACAGATGCGATTATGCTATCTGGTGAAACGGCCGCAGGAACGTACCCTAAAGAGGCTGTTCAGACGATGGACCGCATTGCATCGAAAGCGGAAACTGCATTATCTTATCAGGAACTCTTGACCGTTAGAAGAAAAGAAAGTGAAGTAACAATAACAGATGCTATTAGCCAATCTGTAGCACATACTGCCTTAAACTTAAATGTAACAGCGATTATTACACCAACAGAAAGCGGGTCGACTGCTCAAAGCATTTCTAAATATCGTCCAAAAGCACCGATTATTGCTGTTACACCAAATGATGCCATCTCAAGAAAGCTTGCGCTAGTATGGGGGGTTTTCACTAAAGTCGGTAAGCCAGCGGAAACAACAGATGAAATGCTAGATACTGCCGTTCAAGAAGCTTTGGAAACAGGGCTCGTCTCCCACGGCGACCTAGTCGTATTAACCGCAGGTGTGCCAGTTGGAACACCAGGCACTACCAATTTAATGAAGGTCCATATTATCGGAGATGTCATCGCAAAAGGACAAGGTATCGGTCGTAAAACAGCAACAGGTGAAGTGATCATCATCAACAATGCCCAAGAGGCAGAAAGTAAGATGAAGGATGGAGCGATTGTCGTAACCATAGGCACTGACCGCGATATGATGCCGTTTTTAGAAAATGCAGCAGCCATAATTACCGAAGAAGGCGGATTAACAAGTCATGCTGCTGTGATTGGACTTAGCCTCGGCATACCAGTCATTGTGGGCATATCGAACGCGACAACATTATTTAAAGATGGACAGGAGATTACAGTCGATGCAGCCCGCGGTGATGTATATGACGGACTTGCCAGCGTCATCTAACTGTACTTTTTTGAACAAAATTGTGTAAGATAGAGAGAGGGGGCAATCCTTCTCTCTTTTTCTGTGAGGAAAATAAATGTCGGTTGGTATACCTGAACGAGCCTTTGCTCCTGCACTTTGGAGCAACAGCGAAGAGAAGGTATGCCAAACGACTATTCTCATACCTGGTCGGGAGCAGTTGCTCATGAGTGCTTTGTATGAGAAAAATATTCCGTAAGCCGATTATTCTCCCTATAAACTTAGTTTGTATCAAACTATAGTTTTCTGAGTTGTCCGATCAAACTCGGTCGCAATAATCAGCTTACGGAATATACTCTGTTGCATTAATTTTTTTCAAAGGGGTTAGAAACTTTGCGTCTATTAATATTGTTATTAATCTTAGTTCCGGCACTTGAAATAAGCGTCTTAGTTCTTTCGGGCAATACAATCGGTTTCCTCCCAACTATCGTTCTCATGGTAGCCACCGGTTTTATTGGCGCTTGGCTCGCGAAAAACCAAGGGTTAAAGGCGTTCCGTGATGCCCAAACCCAAATGTCCTACGGCCAATTACCAGGAGAATCGATCCTGGATGGTATTTGCATTCTTATTGGAGGTTTATTACTACTAACCCCAGGATTTATAACAGATCTTTTTGGCATTGTTTTATTATTGCCGGCAACTCGTGTATTTTTTAAAAACAGCATCAAAAAATGGTTGGAGATCAAGCTACGAAACGGTCAATTTTATATTATTAAAAGATAAATCGAAAGCGGAAGCGCCCGTTCAGCGACGTATAACTGGAGCGCATCGACTGAGATAAAGGAAACACGATGAACGAAGTGAATCGATGTTGACTTATCGTAGGGAGATGAGCGAGGTTTACGAGTCGCTGGGCGCTGGAGCTAGACATAGAAAAGCGTAGAAAGCAACTGCTTTCTACGCTTCTTTTTTGCCGATAATAAAGTTCCAAATATCACTGAATACGTTAGATTGATTTAACGTATTAAAAATTACAAGGGTTACAGGTCCAATAATTAAACCAAGAAAACCAAACAGCTTAAACCCTACAAATAACGCAATTAATGTCGCTAACGGGTCAAGCCCGATGCTCGAAGACAAAACCCTTGGCTCCATTACTTGTCTAACGATAAGTACAATTAAATAAAGAATCCCAAGCTTGATTGCAAGTCCGAGATCATTTGTAAACACCAAGTATACAATCCATGGTACAAAGATGGCACCTGTCCCTAAGTACGGCATTACATCCACAATTCCAATAATTAAAGCGATTGTAATTGCATACTGAACTTTAAAGATTAAAAGTCCTACTAAAACAATGATGGCGGTAATCGAAATTAAGGTGGCCTGTGCTTTAATAAAACCTACTAACGCCTTCTTTAAATCATCATATACCGTTCTACCACTTGTTTGGAACTTCTTTGGCAAAAATTTGCTGCAATAGGCTTTAAGACGATACCAATCTTTGCTTATGAAAAAGGTTGCCAACAAAGAAAAAATCAAGACTGTTGCAATATCCGGCAATACGCCAAGAAAAGCTGGAATCGCTCTAAGGAATGCTTCAATCCATGCACTAACCTTGGAGGCAATGGTAGAGCCGACATCTTGAATGTTTTGAATAATGGAATCCTGCTGGCCTGCATCTAAATCATTGAAAAAGATTAAAATTTGGTTGTAAAATGGAATAATTTGATTGGCTATATATTCCTCAACATAGGTTACTAAGTTTTCAAATTGTGTCGGGACTACCCGTGCAAGATAATTTGACCCTGATATTATCTCGGCAATGAGCAATGTTAAAAGACCTGCAACTATCCCAATAATTAAAAATAACACGATCAGAACAGCTAAAGTTCTAGGCATTTTCGTTTTATACTCTAAAAAATTGACTAGAGGGTTCATCATAAAGGCTAGAATAAAAGCTATGATAAACGGATATGTTACAGATGAAATAAAATATATAATGATGGGTGCAACGATGATGATGGCCAGGACCAATAAGAACCTCAGAGTTGCATAAATATACTGTGAATTCAATGATACCGCCCTTCCATTTGTTATTTTAGTAATATTTTACAATGTATAAGGTCTGAAAGAAAGAGAAAAAAGTAAATCATACTGAAATGAATATGTGGCGAATTTTTGTCCAATATGATACGATAAATTTGGAAGTGAACCAAAGGGAAGGATGACTTCATGATTTCACAACCAATGTTGTTTTTATTGTTATTACTAATTATAGGTATTATTGCTAAAAATCAATCATTAGTAATAGCGATTTCAGTACTTATTGGAATAAAAGTGATTGGACTTGACGGGAAAGTTTTCCCGTACCTGCAAGCAAAAGGAATTAATCTTGGGGTAATTGTGATCACAATTGCTGTATTAGTTCCAATCGCGACTGGCGATATAGGTTTTAAACAGCTTATGGAAGCTTTTAAATCAACTTATGCATGGATTGCACTTGGATCAGGTATTTTTGTTGCAATCATTGCAAAATACGGTCTTGATTTACTTAGTAACGACCCTCATATTACGGCTGCCCTCGTTATTGGTACCATTTTAGCAGTTGTATTATTCAAGGGTATAGCTGTAGGGCCATTAATAGCAGCTGGGATTGGATATTTACTCATGAAATTGTTTGCAGTTATAGGCATTTAATATTTTTAAACAATTTCTTATGCACTTTTGATTCACAAAAGTCTGATTTTTGTTTATAATAACCTTATGTCTATCCTTCCGACATTTTTTGCAAAAAAGGAAATGAAAGCATTTTCTTTTTACTAGACTAAATCTAGTGGGTTGGGGTATTTATTAGTATACTTTATTAGTAAAGGAGAGGGGATAAGTATGACAGTAACTCGTGGTCTTGAAGGGGTAGTAGCCACGCAATCTAAAGTAAGCTCAATTATTGATGATGAATTAACGTATGTGGGGTACGGCATTGATGATTTAGCTGAAAATGCAAGTTTTGAAGAGGTAGTCTATCTTTTATGGCATTATAAACTTCCAACTAAAGAGGAGTTAGCTGAATTAAAGCAACAGCTTGCCGAGAACGCAAGTATTCCTCAAGCAATTATTGAACATTTTAAATCATATCCTATCGATAAAGTTCATCCAATGGCTGCTTTACGTACTGCAGTATCAATGCTTGGATTATTCGATGATGAAGCAGATGTAATGGATAAAGAAGCGAACTATCGCAAGGCAATTCGTCTTCAAGCAAAACTTCCTACATTGGTTGCAGCATTCTCTAGAATTCGTAAGGGACAAGAACCTGTTTCACCACGCGCGGATTTAAGTGTCGCTGCAAACTTCTTATATATGTTAAGTGGAAAAGAACCTGAAGCTATTGCTATTGAAGCAATTGATAAAGCATTAGTATTACACGCAGATCATGAGCTAAACGCTTCCACATTCACTGCACGTGTTTGTGTTGCTACTCTTTCTGACGTTTATTCTGGAATCACAGCTGCCATCGGCGCATTAAAAGGTCCTTTACATGGGGGCGCAAACGAAGCAGTTATGAAAATGCTTACAGAAA
>JAEWMK010000021.1 GCA_023457235.1 Bacillota bacterium | reverse complement strand
ATTGATGCCTGTCGGTCCACTGGTGTCTATTTCACTCATTCCATTTGTATTAACAAAACTAATTCCATTGAATTCAGGATGATTATTATCATACATCACAAGAGCTTCTTTCATTTTTTCTTTATTTCCTGCCTTTACTACAGGAAGTTCGGAGATGGTTTTAATTGTCATGCTCTTTTCTTCAAACCAATTTTCTATCATCATTTCCTGTAGATTAATTATTTGCTGAATATTTTTTTGCGCTTCTACTTCACGGAATTCCCTTGCGTACTTTGCGAAGGGCAGATAGCTTAACATAACGAACAGTATTAGTAAAAATATTAACGAATAACGCATTCTTCCTTTTAAAGTATTTATACGGAAAAGTTTAAATATCTTTTCCAACATTCCGTTTCTTCCCTTCCATTATTTTCAATAAGAAAAATTGTAACATGTACATCGTCTCTTGTGGTTAACTTTTTGTGAACATTTTTATATATTTATGAAAGGAAATATAAAAAACCAAGCCCGTTCCATGTTAGAAACGGGCTTGGTGATCTATTTTAATCCATTTTGTCCATTTTTGTACTTTTCCTCATGCATATGGTCAGTATATTCATCAGATAGTTCCCCTACATGGATCATGTCTTCTCCTTGGTCGATCGTCTCTGCAGTTTCAAAAAATTCAGCCGGCACGGTAAAATCGATGAGAAGCTCCCCAGTGGTGCTATAGATTTTTGTATACAAGTTTCCTGGAACTTCCTTTAGCTTCAACAGTTCCTTTAAGGTGAGTTCTTTATTATCAATGGCAAATTTCAGCTTAATCTCATAAAAGGAAATGGATTCCTCCAATATTTGTACTAACTCATCCAATTCCTCGTCAGTCAGTTCAGTTGTATCTTCAATTTCCAGAAACTTCTCCAATCGAGTATCTAAAAGCTCCATTTGGTCAAGTTGATGTTGACTGTCTTCCTCAACCTGGGCTAAATAATTAAAAAACTTCTCTGTTTCTTCCTCCGTAATCCCCATCTCAGTTAATCCATTTTCAATCTCTGCCATATATTCATCATGGTTAACATAAAAGTCAACTGTCGCATCTAAATCCTCAATAAATTTATAGTTACTCAAGGAGTCACCGAAATGGCCCAAAAGATCATTCAGCTCTTTTTCAGTTAGGCTATAATTCGTTAACAACTCCTGTAAATTTTTTTGATTAATAGGGGTACCTAAAATCATTTTAAGGTCTTCGACAGAACTAAAATCATCTAGAGGTATCTCATAGTAGTCTAGATAATCCAACAACTCCTGTTTTGTCCATCCAATTTCGGCTAAATATTGGTTTAATTCTTTTTCCGGAGGTGCAGCAATAGCCGAGGAATTGTTAAACAGCAATGGAATAAACAATAACAAACCTAGCATCAGCGTTTTAAGATGGACCATTTTTTTGGTACCTCCTCTTTTTTATTAGATGCAATAATAATGTTCCCTTTACGAGAAAAACTGAGGAATGAGAAATGTCACCAATAAAAATGGAGATTTTTTCTTATTTTTATAGGCATTTGTCACAATTTCCATACCTCTTACGTATAATATTCTTGAATGAGAGGTGACTCATATGGAGCAGCCAGTAACATTGAATAAAAACGGTCAGATTAACATTGTGTTAAACAATGAGAATAAGACATTTAAGATTACGAAGGTTTCAAAGTCACTTGAAAAACAGCAGGAAATGATCCATTCCAAGCATGAGCCGCTCAAAAGGATTGAAGCTGAAATGAGTGCTCTTGTTGGAATGGAGGAAATGAAAAAAATTATTAAAGAAATTTATGCATGGATCTATATTAATAAAGTTAGGGAAGAACATGGTTTACAAGCGGGGAGCCAAGTGCTACATATGTTGTTTAAAGGCAACCCGGGGACAGGTAAAACAACGGTAGCAAGGCTAATTGGAAAATTATTAATAGAAATGAATGCTCTATCGAAAGGGCATTTAATTGAAGCGGAACGAGCGGATTTAGTCGGTGAATATATTGGCCATACTGCTCAAAAAACGAGAGATTTAATTAAAAAAGCGATGGGTGGCATTCTTTTTGTGGATGAAGCCTATTCCTTGGCTCGTGGCGGAGAAAAGGATTTTGGCAAAGAGGCGATCGATACACTAGTAAAAAATATGGAAGATAAGCAAAATGACTTCATCCTAATATTAGCAGGGTACGCAAAGGAAATGGATCAATTTCTTAATTTAAACCCTGGTTTACGCTCTCGTTTTCCGCTCGTTATCGAATTCCCTGACTACACCGTTGACCAATTAATGGAAATCGCAAAAAAAATGATGACCGAACGCCAATACGTTTTTTCGAAGGAAGCAGAGTGGAAGCTAAGAGAACAGCTCCAAAATATCAAATATAATCGATCATCTCACGTTTTTAGCAACGGAAGGTATATTCGCAATGTGATCGAAAAAGCAGTTCGTACCCAGGCCATGCGCCTATTAATGAATGATTCCTATGAGAAAACAGAATTAGAAACAATTTTGAGTGAAGATTTTGTTTTTACTGATTTATAAGGAGTAGGCTGAACAAATGCTTCAGCCTACTTTATTTTTGGAGACACAGTTCCCGACCCTCTGTCCCGTTTTTGAAAATGTTAGTTAACTTTGTTATATTTAACTTTATTGATGATATTTAATAAAAAAGGCAGGGACGAAACTTTGATTGAAAATCAAACACAAAAAGAACGTGCGTTGTTAGTAGGCTGTCAGTTGCCACATATCGATGATGAACGGTTTTTATATTCAATGGACGAATTAGCCTCCCTTACGAATACTGCTAAAGGTGAGGTGATGATGAGTCTTTCACAAAAAAGAAATAAGGTTCACTCTGCAACCTATATTGGAAAAGGAAAAATTGAAGAAATCTCAGCATTGGAAAAGGAATTGGAAATTGATCTAATAATATTTAATGATGAGCTTTCTCCATCGCAAACACGAAATTTATCGGAAAAATTTGAAGCAAGAGTGATTGACCGGACCCAACTTATTCTCGATATTTTTGCATCTAGGGCGAAATCGAAGGAAGGGAAGCTGCAGGTTGAGCTTGCTCAATATGAATATTTGCTGCCAAGGCTCGCAGGGCAGGGTCTTGCTTTGTCACGCCTTGGGGGTGGTATTGGAACAAGAGGACCCGGTGAAACAAAGCTTGAGGCTGACCGCCGTCATATTCGCCGCCGTATTGATGAAATTAAAGGTCAGCTCAAAACGATAGTCGAGCACAGAAATCGCTATCGTGAAAGAAGAAAAAAGAATCAAACATTCCAAATCTCGCTTGTCGGCTATACGAATGCCGGAAAATCAACGATATTCAATCGATTAACGGAAGCAGGCTCGTTTGAGGAAAATTTGTTATTTGCGACACTTGATCCAATGACAAGAAAATTTTTATTACCATGTGGATTAACGACATTGCTAACCGATACAGTTGGGTTTATCGAGGATTTGCCGACAGCTTTAATTGCAGCGTTCCGCTCAACTCTTGAAGAAGTGAAGGAAGCGGACTTAATTTTACATGTTGTCGATTGTTCTAATCCTGATTATTTTAATCATGAAAAAACAGTTTATCGAATTTTGGAAGACCTTGAGGTGAAGGATATTCCAATTTTAACGGTTTATAACAAAAAGGATTTGGTCACAACACAATTTGTCCCATCAACAAATGAAATGGTTTTTATTAGTGCTTATGATCAAGAAGATTTAAACATTTTACAGGAAAAGATTGAAACAAAAATCATCAACCAAATGGAGTTTTACCATTTGTTCATTCCGGGCTCTGAAGGGCGTTTATTAGCGCAGTTAAAATCAGAAACCGTATTATTGGATCAGCAATTTAATGAACAAAAAGAGCTATATGAATGTAAGGGATATATTAATCCAAGCTTAGCTCTTTACCAACAGACAAAAGATTTACATTTACACTAAAGAATTGGAGATTCACTATGTACGAAAATTTTAGTTATGGAAATAAGATTAAAGATATCGTGAAGCAAATAGAAGACAAAATCAAACCCATTCATTGGGAAGTAGACCAAATTGTAGAAAAAAATCAATATCGTGTTTTAGAAGCGTTTCGGAATCAAAATGTGGCCGATTTCCATTTTAATCC
>JAEWMK010000020.1 GCA_023457235.1 Bacillota bacterium | reverse complement strand
CTATTTTATTCCAATTGTCTGATGCTTTCGGTGCTCCTATTCAAGGTGCTCTTCGCGGGTACAAGGATGTCAATGCAACCTTCATAGTTGCTCTTATTTCTTATTGGCTGATTGGTCTGCCAGCGGGCTTTTTACTAGCAAAATATACTTCTTTAGCGGCATTTGGATATTGGATTGGCTTAATTATTGGACTTGCCGTTGGAGCTATCATGCTGTTTGGAAGATTATTTATTATCCAAGCAAAAAAATAAGGCTGCCTTCTTAAACAAGGTCAGCCTTATGCAATTCCTGTATTTTGTTCTCATTCGGGAGATAAGCTGTAAAAATCCCTAACAAAGGTAAGAAGCTGGCATACAGCAATGTAGTTGAAATGCCAATTTGGTCTCCAACCCAGCCGATGACGATGGAACCAATCGCCCCTAGACCAAATGAAAAGCCAATAATCATCCCCGAAACCATTCCAATCCGCCCTGGCAATAACTGATGGGCATAGACAACAGAAACGGAAAAACTGCAAAGTAGTATAAAACCGATGATCGTAATGATAACCATTGATAGCTTAGGCCCCGTGTATGGAAGCCAAATACATAATGGAGCAGCTCCTATCATCGAAAATAGAAGAACATTTTTCATTCCGATTTTATCAGCAATTGGACCACCAAGGAAAGTACCGACAGCACCGGCGGCAAGGAATAAAAAGATATAGATTTGGGCATCATCGATCCCCATTCCATAGGTGCCAATCAAATGAAACGCAAAATAATTTGTAATTGCGGCATGATAAAATTGTCTGATAAACACTAAAAATATGAGTAGTACAAATGCTATTTTTATAGATTTTCCAATCGTTGGTACATATTCGTCTGAATTTTTTTTCCTAGTTTGGTTAATCGTTAGCAGTTGTCCGTACCATTTTGAAATATAGACTAAGATCATCACAGCCAGAAAAGCGACTAATGTAAACCAGATCGCTCCCAATTGGCCAAGTGGGACCAAAATTAATGCTGTGATTAATGGTGCAAGTGATTGTCCTGCATTCCCCCCAACCTGGAAAACGGATTGCCCTAAACCTTTTCGTGTTCCTGATGCCATATGGGCAACCTTCGATGCTTCTGGATGAAAAGCGGCAGAACCGACTCCCAATAACATAACTGATAAAAGGATCACACTGTAAGATGGAGCCAACGCCAAACCAAGCATTCCAAATAATGAAAACGTTAAGCCAATCGGTAATAGTTTCGGCATGGGATGCTTATCTGAAAAAGCTCCAACCAACGGCTGCATAATTGAAGCCGTCATGTTTACAGCAAAGGCAATCAAACCGAGCTGGGTAAAGTTAAAGCCAAGTGATTCAGCAAGGATTGGGAACATCGCGGGGACTACTGCTTGAATTGAATCATTTAACAAGTGTACAAAGCCGATTATAAATAAAATATGGTACATTGTTGGATTTTCAGTTGTTTGGTGTGCCTTTAATGAAATCTCTTTAACTTGAGCACGCACGTTTTTCTTCCATCCCTTCCAATCTATATATCTTGCATACTTCTTGATTAATATTTTCCTATTTTATCACTTTTAATAATTTTTTCCAAAAAACTTTTTCTTTTTTATCCAATCCCTTGAAAATTTCTGGAATTTCTGTTATTGTACAAGAAACAATACAAAATTTACTTCAACTTACATTGAAGTGAGTATAGAGGCGCGAAAACCATCAGTACACTATGGGAGGATAATGAGATCCGGGGATCATGGTGGAAAGGGGAATTCGCCGAAGTGATGGGAAGCTCATTTTTCTCAGATACTGGTTTTGCATCGAATAGATGCAAGATTGTCATATAGCGTTGGCTATATGGAGGGCTATCTCACGCATTGGAATTTTTATTTACTTACAACTTCCGTGCAGCAACGATAGCCATCGTTGTTGCTTTTTTATTTTTAAAAATATTTTGAAATGAGGACGAATGGAATGAACTTTGGAAGAATTTTAACTGCTATGGTAACACCTTTTAATGAAAATGGCGAAGTGGATTATAACAAAGTAACTGAATTGGTTAATTATTTAATTGCAAATGGTACAGAAGGGATTGTTGTTGCAGGAACAACAGGCGAATCCCCTACTTTATCAAGCCATGAGAAAGTGCTGCTATATAGAAAAGTTGTTGAAGTTGCGAATGGTCGAATTCCTGTCATTGCCGGAACAGGCTCTAACAATACGCAAGGCTCAATTGAATTAACAAAAAAAGCGGAAGAAGCAGGCGTTAATGGCATTATGCTTGTCGTTCCTTACTACAATAAACCATCACAGGAAGGGCTTTATCAACATTTTAAGGCGATTGCGGAAGCTACTACTCTCCCTGTCATGCTTTATAATATACCAGGTCGCAGTGCGGTTAATATGACAGCTGAGACGATCATTCGTCTTTCTAAAGTCGAAAATATTGTTTGTGTTAAAGAAGCAAGCGGAAATCTGGAGGCTATGGCCCAAATTATCGAAGAAACAGATGAAAATTTCAGTTTGTATAGCGGTGATGATGCCTTAACCATTCCGGTACTTGCGATTGGCGGTGTTGGTGTAGTATCCGTAGCTGCCCATGTGATTGGAAATGAAATGCAAGAGATGGTTCAAGCCTTTATTAATGGAGATTTAAAAGGTGCCAGTGCCCTCCATCGAAAATTATTGCCAATGATGAAAGCTTTATTTGCGGCACCAAGCCCATCCCCTGTTAAAGCAGCGCTAGAGTTAAAGGGTATTGATACAGGATCATTAAGATTACCACTTATACCGTTGAATGAAACTGAACGAGAAGTATTGAAAAATGCATTACAGCCAATCCTTGAAAAAGACAAAACACAATTCATTACGTCTATTGCCAGATAAACACTCAAACCCCTATAATATATTTATACTATAGTAATAGGTGGTACTTATAATGTTGGATGACAGTGGCGGTGAAAACCGGCGGATTAATTTTATTTATTTGGCAAACGAAAGAATGAAGCGCGGTATTTTATTATTAGAAAATAGTAGAAAAAGAAAAAAAGATCCCCTTCAAACGGAGAGGACCATTTCACAGGCTTATAGATTAGGATTACCTATTGAAATCACAGTCTCCCACCAGGAGACTTATCAAACGATAGTCTTAAAGGGTCGTATTTTTCATATTGACAGAAGAAATAAAAAGGTTCTTCTCATTCATGGTGTTAAAGGACATACAAAGCTATGTACTCCGATCCCATTCGCACGAATTATTAGCGCAAAAATTATCCATACGAAGCTTCAATAGCTAGAACGGTTATAAAAAAAGAAAAGCAGACTCGCTTTTCTTTTTTTTGTCTAGCTTCAGCGCCCAGCGACTCGTAAACTTCGCCCACCTCCCTACGATAAGTCAACATCGACTCGCAAGCTCGTCGTGTTTCCTTTATCTCAGTCGATGGGCTCCAGTTGATACGTCACTGAACGGGCGCTTCCGCTTTTCTATTCTTCATGGCATGTAAGATACATTTTAAATACTTTCGTTGTTTTGAAAAGTTCCCATTCGTGAAAGATATCAAGTCCACTTCCAGAATATCCAAGTATTTCGAAATGATATTTATCGGTATAAACATGTTTAAAACCATACTTTTTCCAGAAGGGCTGGGATTCATTC
>JAEWMK010000019.1 GCA_023457235.1 Bacillota bacterium | reverse complement strand
AATGCAATCTGCCCGGGATATATTGTAACAAATATCCTAGACGGACTTTCTGAAGAGATGTTAGAGCATTTGAAATCTTTACATCCAATCGGACGCCTTGGCAGACCTGAAGAAGTAGCCAGTGCTGTATTATTCCTCGCTAGCGATGAAGCATCGTTTATTACCGGTGCTAACTTGTTAGTAGACGGTGGTTATACAGCACAATAAAATTCTCCACCCTGAAGGTATTAAAATGGGACACGGTTCCCGACCCCGTGTCCCATTTTAATTTATATTACCGATTCATGTTGGACAAGTTTTGAAATATCAGCAGAAATAGCCGAAAATTCATCCGTTGGCTCGTATCTTTTAATAACTCTTCCCTCTTGGTCAATTAAGAATTTTGTGAAATTCCATTTAATCTCGTTTCCTACTAACCATTCTGGGTTTTTATCAAAAATCATCATTTTTAACAGCTTTTCATTGAAATTATTCTCATCAAACCCTCTGAATGGCGCTTGACTTTTTAAGTATTGAAACAATGGATTTTCCTCAGGTCCATTGACATTTACCTTTGCAAATATAGGAAAATTTACACCATAATTAAGCTTACAAAAAGCCGCTGCCTCTTCATTTCCACCTGGTTCCTGTTCTCCAAATTGGTTGCAAGGAAATCCTAGAATTTCAAAGTTATTATCTTTGTGTTGCTCATAAAGCTTCTGCAAATCATCAAACTGTGGTGTGAATTTACATTTACTAGCCGTATTAACAATTAGCAATACTTTACCCTTATAACTTTCCAAAGACACACTTTTGTTATTTATTCTGTCCGCTTCAAAACGATGTACACTCATTTTGACCACCCTTTTATAGTAAATACTTATTAATAATTATTATAAACTATTAAACTCATAAGTCAAGCCATAATGAGACGCAGGGTCAGTGGGACTCAGTTCCCGACCCCGCGTCCCACTATTTTTTGATAATTTGAAAGTTTAGGTATTCATTCTGATTCATTCTAGTATAATTGAATTGGAATCTATTTAAATGTCGGAATGGAGTTCTAACAATGGGATTATTGCTTGATATGAAAACAATCTTTATTACTCTTGTATTTGGGCACTTGTTTACAGTGTTACTTATTAGTGCTTATTGGAAGAATTATCAAAAGGACTCCACATTTAATACTTTTTTTCTTGCCAAGTGTGTACAAGCCGTAGCATGGCTTTTTTTGGCACTTCGCGGGGGAATACCTGATGTTCTAACCATTTCCTTGGCAAACTCTCTTCTATTTCTTGGTGCTTCGTTAGAATGTATTGCCGTTTTGAAACTTCAACAGGCTTTCCCACAAAAAATTAAAAAGTTCTATATTATAATAACGCTTTTTAATATTGTGGGATTTCATTTAGTCATTCTTTTTTATAACATAGAAAGTGCAAGGATAGCATTTTCATCGATCGGGACAGCATTAGTTGTTATGACACCTACGTACCACATGATCCGAAAAAAGACATCTTCCAAATTAGTAAAAATCATGGGCTTTCTCTATCTTCTCGTTTGTATGTCCTTAACTGCAAGAGGGATAACAGCGCTACTTTCTAATCAGGAAATGGGATTATTTACAGAAAGTGTTTCTCAGACGATTTCATTTTTGACTTTATTTCTTGTGATGATTATGGGAAATACAGGGTTTGTCCTGCTACTAAAGGAAAAAGCTGACCAAGAACTAGTTTATTTAGCGACCATTGATGAGTTGACCGGAATACTAAACCGTAGAACCTTTTTGTCACAGTCCAATCAGTGTCTATCTGTATGCGCTAAGAAGGGGCTGCCTATATCTCTATTATTATTTGATGTTGATCATTTTAAAGGAATTAACGACACCTATGGTCATGCTGTAGGAGATCGCGTTCTTCGTGATCTTTCTGACAAGATTGCACACTATCTACGGAAAGAAGACCTGTTCGGCAGGTACGGTGGCGATGAATTTGCAATACTACTACCGGAGGTAAACGAAAAGGATTCCGCCAAATTTGCAGAAATGATTAGGCAGTTAATCGATCAAGCAACTAATCAGGAAATACCTGTGCGATATACGCTAAGTCTGGGGCTTCTCACCATTATTCCCGATCAAAATACCGAATGGGATACACTATACATTTTATGTGACAAAGCGCTTTATGAAGCAAAAAATAAAGGCAGAAATCAAGTGGTTCAATATCAACACTCGTGAGAATTTAAAAATCCCGCTAGATTATCACACTCAAGCGGGATTTTAAGGAGTGGGACGCGGTAAACTGAACCCACTATTGGGTTCAGTTCATATCTTCAATTAACGATATCCGCTTTTGTTCAGTTACAGATAGGTTGTTCTTTATGTCTTCGTATTTCTCTTGCAGTTGAGATAAGACAGAAGAAACCTGATTTAAAGTTTTCGAGGTTTGTTCATAAGAATCTTGGATATGTCCGTGAACGAACCAGTCTGCAATAATCCCGTCAAAAAAGTAATCTGCAAATGTCAATAACCCGCTTATTTCAAGATTACCCTCTGCAACCATTTCAACATCTTTAAGCTCTTCCTGGAAATGCCGCAGCGCCCTTTGTGCATGATGAATTTCATCACGAGAATCATCAATATGGCTATGTTTGATCGCAGTAGAAATCATACCGCCACCAAACATGTCGAAGGTTGACCATCCTTTCGCACTATCAAGCGATTCAAGAGCCTTTTCAAGTGAAGATCTTGCCCTTTCTCCTGCTTCAATTGCCTCTTCATATTCCTTTAGGCTTGAATGTAAATCTGTTTCCAGTTCAAGAAGTGCATCCAGTTTCTGACCTAGAACAGGATCTTGGCTATGAATTAATCTTTCTTTTCGCTTTAATAAAGATTGATATTCAGTTTCAATATTAGCAACTGTTGAAAGCTTTTCTTGAAGCTCCTTACTCTCCTCTTTTAAGTCAACAACGGTCTTGGTCACTTCTTGTAATTTTAACCGAGCTGCAATGAGCTCCTGATTTTCCTTATCTAATTTTTCAAGTTTTTGACCAATGAGGGCATAAAAAATGCTCGCTACACTCAATGATTCAAGTCGATCAACATCTTTTTGCTCTTTTTCAAATTGGTGCTGTACTTGTTTCAACTTTGCTTCTTCGATTGTTATAGTATCCAGAACATTTTTCAGGCGTTCTTCCCATTTCTTCTTTTTCCTCATTTTATCCTTTACTTCTTTTAGTTCATTATTTAATTGTTGTATCATCGGTCCACCTCACAAATATCGGATAATTTCCTTCACACAATATCAAAGACATCTCCTATTAATCTTCCTAACCCTCTTAGCAACCAAAAAATGATTCTAAATGGAAGGAGGACCAACTCGGGTATCCAGATAAGCACATCAATAAGGAAATCACCAAACGTATAATGTTCATTGTGTTTCTTGCTTTTCCTCATTTTTTCTTTCTTTTTGTTCCACCATTCTTTCATTTTTGGCTTCACCTCTAATTTAAAAAGTAACTTAGGAATGCCTTTATATACGAAAGATCATTAATTAAGGTTTCATACATTCGTGAGAATTCAAAAATCCCGCTAGATTATTAGAACTCTAGCGGGACAACTTAATTCTTAATTATTCCAGTGAGAACCCTTTCCTTTCGATGAATTCCCGCATATGCAGTCTCCGCTTTTCTTTCATGAAATCAGCCATTGTTTTCGTCCAATCGGCTTCCTTGCTATTGCTGGTTCTGGCTTTATAATAATCGTTCATAATTTGATCATACTCATCCAAAAGCGCAAGGTATTTCTCCTCATTGTATTCATTTTCATGGATGATCGCTTCAAGTGGAAGTCTTGGTTTGACTTCATTTCTCTTCGCAGGAACTCCCAAGCATAACCCAAATAGCGGGAATACCTTATCAGGAAGACAAACTAATTCACTAATCTGACCGGGATTATTACGAACACCACCAATATAACAGCCGCCATATCCTAAGGATTCAGCAGCGGTGAGTGCATTTTGGGAAATTAAAGCTGTATCTATTACCGCTACCATAAAATTTTCAAGAGTATCGTGTTCAAAAACGATTCCATGTTTCTTACATGCGTATTCCAACCGTTTTAGATCCCCGCAAAAAAGTAAAAAGTCCGAGCAGTCGCTGACCTGCCTCTGATTGCCGGTGAGTTCAGCAATTTTATTTTTCTTTTCCTGATCAGTGACATGAATGATCGAATAAGCTTGGACAAAATGGGATGAAGGAGCACCTTGCGCAGCCCGAATAATTTCGAGCAAATGCTCTTTAGGAATAACATCAGTAGTATAACGCCGGACAGAGACATGGTTTTGCATCAAACTAACTGTTTCCGATAATGAACATTGCTTTGTCATGAAAAGTCACCTTTTTCTAATAGTCTTTTCTAAATTATAACTCATAAGTAGAAATGTTTCCTTTGCTCAAGCGGGACGCACTTCCCGACCCTGTGTCCCATACTGTTTAATCCATTATTACGCTATGATCAACCAATGCCATCTTGACAGCCACCTTAGCATGTATAGATGTCGTATCAAAAAGAGGGAGATTTACATCCTCTTGCTTAAGCAAAAGGGGAATTTCTGTACACCCAAGAATAATCCCTTGTGCACCTTGCTCTTCTAAGCGCCTAATAATGTCTAAATACTTATTTCTAGACTCCTGAAGAATTTCCCCCTGGCATAACTCATTAAATATTACATTATGAATAATTTCCCGGTCCTCTTCATTTGGCGTAATGATGTTAATATTGTGGTTTTCTAGGAAACGATTTTTAAAGAAGCTTTGTTCCATTGTATATTTTGTTCCCAATAGTGCTACGGTTTTAATCCCCATCTTCTTCGTTTCCACAGCGGTAGCATCAACGATATGGAGAAGTGGTACGGATATACTTTTTTGTACTTCGTCTGCCATTTTATGCATTGTGTTTGTGCAGATTAAAATGAAGTCTGCCCCAGCACATTCTAAAGTAATGGCCGCATGTACCATTTCTTTAGTAGCTAGCTCCCAAGCCTCCGCTTTTTGTAATTGGACAATTTCTTCAAAGTTGAAAGAATAGACTAAACATTTTGCTGAGTGTAAACCTCCAAGCGCCTCTTTTACCCCTTCATTAATAATCCGGTAATACTCCGAAGTTGATTCCCAACTAAGACCACCAATTAAACCAATTGTTTTCATAAGTTAAGCCTCCTTGTATTTTACGAGAATAATAACATGGTATACTGGAAGGTAGTAGTTCCACTTAATAGGCATTATGAGAGTACCAGTTATGGGAGGGGTCCATTTGCTCTTTTTTTCTATAAATCGACAATCTGAAAAAACACTTACACAACAAGTTTATGAACAAGTACGGTATCGAATCTTAACGAATGAATTTCAAGCAGGGGACCGCCTCCCTTCCTCAAGGGAACTGGCGGCTAATATTGGAGTATCAAGAAATGTAATTTTAGAAGCGTATGATCAGTTGATTATTGAAGGATACATTGAAGTCATCCCTCAATCTGGCACCTATGTATCGCATGGCACATCTTTATTCTTACGTAAATCACAACAACCAATTAAAGAAATGAGTAAATTTCCTATTCAGAATAATACTTCCGAAGGGACGATAGACTTTAAAGCCGGTAATCCCTCCATGGATTTTTTCCCAAGAAAAACCTGGGGAAAATTAACGAATGAGGTGTGCTTAGATTCCAATAATGATTTGTTTGGCTACAATCCTTCCC
>JAEWMK010000018.1 GCA_023457235.1 Bacillota bacterium | reverse complement strand
GTCTTTGTCTCTGCTGGGTTAGCGCAAGCAAGATGGTTTCCATCCGCGATTATTGCTTGTAGATTAGGTATGGGTAAGTTTGTTGTGCCTCTCGCATTTGTATACTCAACTGGTATTTTATTGGAGGGTAGTATAAGAGAAATTGTACTTTCCGTTACTATGTTTATTTTTGCCTCCATTTTCTTAGCCATGGGAACTTCAAGATATGTCTATCAAGAAACACCTATAATTACGAGTTCTGTAATGGTAGTAAGCGGGATTCTATTATTCACACCTATTTTAGTTGCAAACATTATTGGGTTGGTTTTAGGAATCATTGTTATAGTAAAACAGCGGAGGGAAGTAAAGGTCAAGACGACTAAAGAAGGATTAGCAGTATAAAAACTTGTAAAAACTAAATATAGTTAGTTGTTTTTAGGACAGAGACAGGTTCCCAGTCTCGAATATTTGATTAAGACAAGATGGTTAAGTGCTATTTTCGTTTAGCAAAAGAGTCCTGATGGGTAACTCAAAGGAACTGAAAAATCTAATAATAAAATAGGCAGTTGAAAAGTTTGCTTTCAATCGAACTTTCAACTGCTTTTTTCCTTTATATTTATGGGTCATATGGATGGGCCACTCCTATGCCGAAATTCGCGAATTCATTTTCTTTTTTACATCCCAGTAATTTAACAGCCTAAATACAGGTGGAAGGATTACAATAACAGCAATAATTCTTAACACTTGAACGGCCACGACAAATGTAGGATTTCCTTTTAGGACAACAGCCGTGGTTGTCATTTCTGCGATACCACCAGGAGCAAAAGCTAATGCAGAGGTGATAAATGAAACCCCGGTAATAGCTGATACAATGTAAGCACATAGAATCATAGATAGAATGAAACCCATTGTGCACAGGGATGATACAAATAAGGTTTTCTTTAACCCGATGAACATATTTTTGTGAAAACGAGAACCGATGCTTGTTCCGATGAAAATTTGTGAAAAAATAATCAATTCATGTGGCCACCATGCCACAATATCGTGCCCCAAAAATAGTGAGCCAAATGATTTGAAGATGGCTACACCTACCATGCTCCCAAGCAACCAAGGAGCTGGGAATTTTAAATGTTTTCCAAAATAATAGCCGGCAACAGCAACAAATACTAATATTATCGTCATTAAAATTTGACTAGGATCAAAACTGATAATTTCACTTGGAATAGGGTTGCTAAACTCCGTATTTACCTGATTACTAAACAATGAAGATAAAAGTACAGGTATCGTAAGTATTACTAGAAATACACGCACAGTCTGAATGATACTAACAACCGCAGTGTTGGCACCTACCTCATCCGCAATACCAGGCATCGTAGACATTCCGCCTGAGCAGTAGCAAAAAAACTTGTTAACATACTCAAGTTACTATATTTCCATAAAATAAATCCTGCAAGTAAGGAGAAGAAAATAGACAGCAGCAACATAATAATGATAGCCAGCCAATTTTCTCCAAAAGTAAATAAAACAGAAGCATTCATTTTCTGACCCAATTCAATCCCTAAAATACACTGTCCAATATATAACCAGTATTTCGGTATACCTTTTTTAATATTAGGCAATTGCAAAAACTTCGGACGTGAAAAAGAAAGAATGGTCGCCAGGATTAGAGTCCCTATCATCCAACCGATTGAAAGGCCAGTAAGAGACAAAAGGAATCCCCCAGCTCCACTTACTACTACAAACGAAAAATATCGTATAAAACCGTTGTTTCCCTGCACGAACTTTTCCTTCTTTCATAAATGCCTTTGTTTGAATATTTTAAAATGATAATATCTTTATTCTTCATTTTAGACTATATTTAAAATATGGTATCTGTTTTTACTACGCGTAGTTTGTTTTATCGACTCCATTGTAAAAGGGAGAATTGGTATGAGTCAAGTTCATAAAAAAGAGACGCAAATCCTCTCGATGGACTCCAATGATAAAAATACGGAAAAATTTGCATTAGCGGTGAAAGAAATTATTCATTCTTCCGATTATAAAAAAGAAGATATCGTCTTTCTTTGCATCGGTTCTGACCGTTCTGTTGGGGATTCGCTAGGTCCTTTAATTGGGACTATGCTTAAGGAACATAAAGTCCCCTACCAAGTATATGGTACATTGGAATCCCCTGTTCATGCTTATAATTTACAAGATACAATTAAGGGTATTAATAAGCGCTTTAAGAAAAAAATTATTTTTGGTATTGATGCTTGTTTAGGTGAACAAAACCAGGTAGGGCATGTTTTCCTTGGAAAAGGACCACTTGTACCGGGAAAAGCTTTAAATAGAGATTTGCCACAGGTGGGAGATTATCATATTTTAGGGATCGTAAACTCTTTGGGCCCTATGCCAACTACTCGGTTTTTAAATGATACACGTCTCTACACAGTTATGCACTTAGCAAAAACGATTGTGAATATCATTGTTCGATCGGCAGATGGATAGCTGTTGGAATTTGATAACGAAGGTGACAGATTAAATGAAAACGCTAAAAAACATAAAACTTCAATATCGGATTATTATTTTTACACTTACTCTAATTATTTTTATAATTATTTTATCTAGCTTGTTATTCTATTTTATTTTAACCAAATCAGTGGAACAGGAACTCGGAAAAAGAGCATTATATGTAGCCACAACTGTAGCAGCCAAGTCGGAAATTCGAAATGCATTTTATACATATGAACCATGGAAGTTCATTCAACCGGAGGCTGAAGAGATCCGTATAGAGACAGGCGCTGAATATGTTGTCATTGGAAATAAGGAAGGGATCCGCTATTCACATCCACTTCCAGAAAGAATTGGAAAAAAGATGGTCGGAGGGGATAATGATAAAGCATTAATTCATGGAGATTCCTACATTTCAAAAGCGAAGGGATCTTTAGGATGGGCAATTCGTGGCAAAGCACCAATTAGGGATTATAACGATAACATTATTGGAATCGTTTCAGTTGGGTTTATGATGAAGGACATCAATGAAACTGTTAAAGAATATGGGAGTTTAATTATATTTATCGCTTTAGCAGGCTTGATCATAGGTGTGGCGGGTTCTATTTATATTTCCAAAAAGATTAAAAATGGTATGTTTGGGCTTGAACCGGAGGAAATATCAGCTCTATATACTGTCCGTAATGCGGTAATTCAGTCCGTTCGGGAAGGAATTATTGTAGTCAATAAAGAAGGTATAATCGTAATAGTCAATCGTGTGGCTTATGATATTCTTTCGCTTGAAAAAGGAAAAGTTATTGGGAAGCCCGTATGGGAAGTAATTCCAACTACGACGATGCTGGAGATATTAAGTACAGGAGTAGAAAAACTCGATAAACAAGTAGAGTTTAATGGGAAAAAGCTAATTGTCAATCAATTGCCTGTGAAGGTGAAGGAGGACGTGATTGGTGTTGTTTCTAGCTTCCGATTAAAGTCGGAAATTGACCAATTAACGGAAGAATTATCGCAGGTTAAAAGGTATACGGAAGCCCTTAGGGCGCAAACCCATGAGTTCAATAATTTATTATATACAATATCGGGTCTATTACAGCTTGAAGCTTACGAAGAAGCAATGGAACTCATTCATAAAGAAACAACTGTTCAACAAGGCATTGCTAAATTCATTATGGAAAAATTGAATGATCCTTGGTTAGGTGGAATTTTAGTAGGTTTTTATAATCGTGCC
>JAEWMK010000017.1 GCA_023457235.1 Bacillota bacterium | reverse complement strand
TGCGTGGTGAACTAACCTCACTCAAAGAGGGACAAGAACGGCAGGATAAAATCCTTGAATCTTTAGCGTTGCGTTCACTGGAACAAGAAACAGAGCTGCGTGAATTAAAAAGGATTAAATAAGATTTGCCTACAATACTTTAAACAAATAAGGGGTGTTTGAAATGGCAGTTATTTTGCAGGTTGATTTTAAAATGGAGGGACCATTTGGGCAAGAGATGGCTGAAGGTTTTGCCGGTCTAGCGAAGAGCATTAATGAAGAGGAAGGTTTTTTGTGGAAAATTTGGACTGAGAACAGTGAAACAAAAGAAGCTGGCGGCATTTATTTGTTTGAGACAAAGGAAGCAGCCCAAAAATATTTGAACATGCATACTGAAAGGTTAAAAGGCTTTGGCATTGAACCTGTTAACGCTAAAATTTTTGAGGTAAATGAAGAGTTAACAAAGATTAATCATGGGCCACTTAAGTAGGGGTTAGGGGATGTTACGATGAAGTTTGGAATGAGAAAACCAAGCTTGAAAAAGCGAATCTCAGCCAGAACTAGCATCAAACGGCAACTTGTGCATCGGGCGGGATTTAAGATGCCAAGAGGATATGGCTGGATCCGGAGTCCTAAAAAATATGTCTATAATAAAGTGTATCAGAAAACAACATTTGATATTTTTAAACTACTTAAAAAGCTATTTATATAGGAGCATTTTTACCAACCTAAAGCAACATTTCCGCTAGTACTTTGCACAGAATTCACTGTGCAGTTTAGCGGGAATGTTGTTTTTTTGTAATCAGTTAGGTCTTACATAAATAATTTTCAAAAATTGATTTTCGTCAAATCGATAATGATAATCGTTATCATATAATTGATTTTAGAAAATAACATTTCTACTATCTATACTAGGGGTGGTTAGAATGGAAAAAATCTTAATGGTATATTGTAGTATGACTGGAAATACTGAGACAATTGCTGGATTGGTGGAGGAAGTTATTACAGAGAGTGGTTTTGATGTAGTACGAAAGGATGCGCTTGAGGTTGATGCACATGAGATCAACGACTACGAAACGGTTATACTGGGTTCCTATACATGGGGGGATGGAGAAATTCCAGATGAATTTCTTGATTTTTATGACGAAATAAGTACATTAGATTTTACAGGCAAAAAATTTGCTGTATTCGGTTCTGGTGATACATCTTATGATAACTTTTGTGGTGCGGTTGACATCATAGAAAAAATGATTGAAGAAAATGGCGGAATAATAGTATTGGAAAGCTTGAAGGTGGAACAGTATCCGGATGAAAACGATGAAGAACGGTGTAAGGAATTTGGGAAAAGATTTGCGGAAGCTATAAATAATTCATAATTAGAAATAGGTAAAATATCATCTGTTATTTGTAAAACTTTTCTATATAATAAGTTTAGGTAGGAGTGCTACAGTGAATCTGCGGTGCTCCATTTTTATTAGCTAAAAAGATGGAGGTGAAGCATTCAATGTCAAATGAAAATGAAGTTGTACTAGATAAAGAAAAACAAAATGAATTAAAAAAGATGAAGATTGAGAGGAAAGAAGGAGAACCCACTTCAGCTTTTAAAGGCGCTTCTTGGGGAGCACTGTTAGTAGGTGTTTCGGCCTATCACATAGGCTTGTTTAATTCGACGATGCAATTGAACGAAAAAGGATATTACTTTGCCATATTAATTTTCGGACTTTATTCGGCGGTATCTCTACAAAAAGCGGTAAGAGATAAAGATGAGGGGATTCCAGTTACTAGTATATATTATGGAATCAGTTGGGTTGCATTAATTGTATCAATATCATTAATGGCCATCGGTTTATATAATGCGGGAAGTTTGGTTTTAAGCGAAAAGGGATTTTATGGGATGGCGTTCGTCCTTAGTTTATTTGCTGCGATTACGGTCCAAAAGAATATCAGAGATACACAGAGGGCAAGAGAAAGAGATTGAGTTAAAGAAAAGCGTTGCTAATCGTGAGATATTAGTAACGCTTTTTCGATTTAAACAATCCTTTCAATCACAAAATCAATAAAATACCTGCTTGATACCGGCAGGATTTTTTTATTTTTGTACGCAATCCCAATCGTTCGGATGATTGGCGGAGAGATTTTCTTCTTCACTAATTCGTAACTGACTCGATTAAGGACCAATTCGGGCAGGATGGAAATGCCAAGACCGTTTTCGACCATAGACATAATTGTATAGTCATCGTGGACCCGGTATTGGGTATTCGGCTGTAAGTCGTTCTGCTTAAAGATTTCAAGTGGCTCACTCAATTCGCCTTCATCCAAAAGGATAAACGGCTCGTGCGATAATTCTTCTAAGGTGACATTTTCCCGGGATGACAGTGGATGATTACGTGGTAATACAGCCAGCATTTCGTCATCTTTTAAAGAAACTGTCGGCAAATCCGTTACTGCATCAGGATTGACGAAACCAAAATCGACACTCCCATCCTTGATACTTTTAACAATACTTGTGTATTCCCCTTGCTGTAGTTGAAAGTGAACAGATGGATAGATCACTTTAAAGTCTTTGATTAACCGAGGCAGCCAATTACAGGAAACACTTGAGAAAGTTCCAATTCGAATGAGCCCGCCTTCAAGCCCTTGCATTTCTTTTTTCTTCTCTAAAAGCTCCCAATAGGCATTGCTTACGTTCGCAATATATGGTAGAAACTGTTCACCATCAGGTGTTAGGCTGACCCCTTTTCTGGAACGGAATAGTAGTGTTGTTGAGAGTTCATCCTCTAGGGTTTGGATCAATTGACTGACGGCTGATTGTGTATATCCCAATGCTTCAGCTGCTTTTGTAAAGCTTCCTTTTTCAATCACTTTCATAAAAGCTTCATAGTGTTTCATCCGAACCAAGCCTCCGTTACTAGTATTAGTATTTCTAATACTTTAATCATATATATTAATTTTACTTATTGTCAAACTATGTGATAAAATCAGAACAATTTGGTAGATTAGATGATTTGGGGGACATTTTGATGAATTTGAATATTAAAGAATGGAAAAGGGGTGTAAAGGACGGTATTCCAATTGCGCTAGGCTATTTGGCAGTTTCTTTTACGTTTGGAATTATTGCTAAACAAGCAGGATTCAATCCGTATGAAGCTATTTTCATGTCGGCAACAAATTTAACTTCTGCTGGCCAATTTGCCGGTCTTACCTTAATTGCTGCAATGGCAACGATGGTGGAAATTGCTGTTACTCAGCTCATCATAAATTCAAGATATATTCTCATGTCTTTCGCCTTGTCGCAAAAAATTGATTCGAATACGTCATTGATTCATAGATTGCTAATGGCATACGGAATAACAGATGAAGTATTTGGTGCGTCAATGGGCGTTAAGGGGAAGCTTAGTCCTTATTATGTATACGGCTTAGTTAGTATAGCGATGCCAGGATGGGTTTTGGGTACATTTCTAGGAGTAGTTTCGGGGAATATTTTACCGCCAAGGGCAACTAGTGCATTAAGCATTGCGCTCTATGGTATGTTGATCGCGGTTATCATTCCACCGACAAAAGGGAATAAACTGCTATCTGGAGTTGTCTTGATTTCGATGGTGGCAAGTCTACTTTTTGCAAAACTTCCAGCTCTGCACACTATATCTTCCGGAGTGAAAATTATTGTATTAACTATAATAATAGCGGGGATTGCAGCCGCACTGTTCCCTGTAAAAGAGGAGATTGCACATGAAGGTTAGTGTCGTTTTATACATCCTAATGATGGCCGCAGTAACTTATCTTATCAGGGTACTGCCGTTAACACTGATCAGAAAAGAAATCAAAAATACGTTTATTAAGTCATTTTTGTACTATGTACCTTATGTAACCTTAGCTGTAATGATCTTTCCGGCGATATTGGATGCAACTGCCTCACAGTGGTCAGCTTTAATTGGTTTTGTGGTTGCAATTATTCTAGCTTATATGGGTGGTAGTTTAATTAAGGTTTCTATTGTTTCGTGTTTAGCCGTATTTGTTGTTGAGTTATTTATATATTAAATGGACAAGTTGTTATGACAAAAAAGTGAGAAGTAATATTTTAGAAATCGTAGCAGGATTTTATAATATATTAGTTTCAGTATAATTTGTACCGATTTTAAACAACATAAGGGGGTATCTTAAATTACATACTGGAGGATTATAAATGAAATTAGCTGCACACGAACTGCATGATTTAAATGAATTAACAATGAGTTGTGTTAACTCCATCACGAATATGGGATATATGCTGCATCATGTACAGTGCCCTGAAATTAAGCAAATTCTTGAAAGGCATTTTCCACTTCATGTAAGGGACTATAATATGAAGGTTGAATTTTTAAATAAGATAGAGGGGGCGAAGCGGGAACTGCCCTTGTTAAAAGAAGATAGACAAGTCCCTGATTCCTACATGCAAACCGTGACACCGGCTCCAGCCGTTCAGCCAAGAACGATGATTGAGAATATGAATGACCGCGAAATGGCTACGGCCTATCTTTTAACGTTAAAAAGAGCAGGGCGTGAATATGCATGGGCAGCGATGGAAATGGTCAATCCGGAAGTTCGTTCATTCTGTCAAACGGCATTTATGATGAGTTGCTCACATGCCTATGATATGTGGCAGTATATGGCATCAAAAGGCTATTATCCAGTTGAAAACGCAAATCCAGCCGATATCGTCAAAATTGGTGCCATGTATCAGGTTATCCCGGAAAATCAACCACAAATCCAACAGTATATGACGAACTACGAGAATCCGATTGCAGGAAATAGTGATCAACTATATCAATAAGGACCTAAACCAGGTTATCTAAATGGTGACTGTGGTATCATGCTGGCAATCGAGGCAATTGACGCCATACTTTTAGATTAGATTAAAAGGAAAGTCACTTTACTACAATGCAGTTAGTAAAGTGACTTTCGCAAAGTTTCAGTTAATTAATTTCGTATCAAATGATCAAATGCACCTAAAGCTGCTGTAGCACCTGATCCCATTGAAATAACAATCTGCTTATATGGATTTGTTGTGCAGTCCCCAGCAGCAAAAACACCAGGGATGTTTGTTGCTCCACGATTATCCACGATAATTTCACCCATTCGATTACGTTCAACAGTTCCTTCTAGCCAATCTGTATTTGGTACAAGACCAATCTGTACGAATACTCCAGCCAATTCAATATGCTTTTCAGCTCCTGTATCACGTTCAATATAGGTGATACCATTGACTTTATCTGTTCCTGTGATTTCCTTTGTTTGAACATTCTTAAGAACAGTTACGTTCGGAAGACTGTTTAATCGCTCTTGTAAAACGGAATCAGCTTTTAGCTCTGGCATAAACTCAAGAACTGTTACATGTTTAACAATACCTGCAAGGTCGATGGCTGCTTCAATACCAGAATTACCTCCACCAATAACTGCCACATCTTTACCATCGAACAATGGACCGTCACAATGAGGGCAGTAAGCTACACCTTTGTTCTTAAATTCCGCTTCACCAGGTACGCCGACATTACGCCAACGGGCACCAGTTGAAAGGATAACTGTTTTGCTTTTTAGAACAGCACCGTTCTCCAGTTCAACTTCAATTAGATCTTTCTTTTCTAATCGCTTCGCACGCTGTAAATTCATGATATCAACATTATATTCTTTTACGTGCTCTTCAAGACTAGCAGCAAGCTTAGGACCTTCTGTGTGCTTAACACTTATAAAGTTTTCAATTCCTAATGTATCCATAATTTGACCGCCAAAACGCTCTGCAACAATACCTGTGCGAATACCTTTACGTGCTGCATAGATGGCTGCACTTGCTCCTGCAGGACCGCCACCGACAACAAGAACATCAAATGGATCTTTATCAGCAAATACAGACGCATCAGGGGCAGAGCCAAGCTTAGCAAGAATTTCTTCAAGAGACATACGTCCGCCTCCGAAGTTTTCTCCATTTAGGAACACCGTTGGTACGGCCAAGATGTTTCTGCTTTCAGCCTCTTCTTTATAGGCTGCACCATCGATCATTGTATGTGAAATATTCGGGTTTAGTACACTCATGATATTCAATGCCTGGACAACGTCAGGACAATTGTGGCAGCTTAGGCTAACAAATGTTTCGAAGCGATATTCGCCTTTAATATTTTTAATTTGCTCAATGACTTTTTGATCAACCTTTGGAGCTCGGCCGCTGACCTGTAAGAGAGCCAACACTAAGGAAGTGAATTCGTGACCAAGAGGGGTTCCGGCAAAAGTAATGCCCATATCTTCACCAATTCTATTAACACTAAAGCTCGGTGTTCTTTCTAGTTGAGTGTGTTCGATTTTAATTCTAGAAGACATAGAGGATAGTTCTTCCATCAAAGCCAGCATATCTTTCGAAACCTCGTCAGAACCTGTACTAACTTTAAGAAGAATATCACCTTCCATTAATTGCAAATATTGGTCTAATTGCGCTTTTATATCGGCATCTAAAATCATTTAAATGCACTCCTTCCTTAAATTACAATAAAATGATAATGATAATTATTAGTTAATTATAATTATTATAAACATAAATTTATTATTATATATTTCAAATCTATTGTCAATAAATATGATTGAGAAAGGACCCTAATAATATGTAAAATTTTAAAAAATCATTTAAAAAAGTCACTCTACATTATGTAAAATTAGTAGAGTGACTTTCGGAATTATGCGTTAAATTAGATTTTACCTACAAGATCAAGGCTTGGCTTAAGTGTTTGAGAGCCTTCTTGCCATTTAGCAGGGCAAACTTCGCCTGGATTATTACGAACATATTGAGCAGCTTTAATTTTGCTAACAATCGTATTAGCATCACGACCAATGCCGCCAGCATTAATTTCAAGTGCTTGAACAACACCGTCTGGATCGATAATGAAAGTACCACGATCAGCAAGACCAGCTTCTTCAATTAATACATCAAAGTTACGGCTGATTTGGTGAGAAGGGTCACCAACCATAATATACTCGATTTTCTTGATAGTATCAGAAGTATCATGCCATGCTTTATGAGTGAAATGTGTATCTGTAGAAACAGAATATACTTCAACTCCAAGGTCTTTTAAAGCTCCATAGTTATTTTGAAGGTCTTCAAGCTCAGTTGGGCATACAAATGTGAAGTCAGCTGGATAGAAGCAAACTACGCTCCATTTTCCTTTGAAATTTTGTTCAGTTACTTCGATGAACTCTCCGTTATGAAATGCTTGAGCTTTGAATGGTTGTACTTCTTTTCCAATTAAAGACATAATTAAATTCCTCCTAATATTTTTTTGTAAACAATATGTAGTTTTGGACATATGTCCAAAACTTATTAAATAACCAATAATTAGTTATTTATAATAATTATAATACAGTACTTATTATTATATATTTTTAATCCATTGTCAACAATAATACTTAATTTCATCCTAAAATTTAATAATAATTTTAAAAAAATAGGTTATTGCATTAAATAAATTAAGATTGATTCTAATGGTTAATTATCATTTATTCATAACATTTCTCATTACTGTATGTAACGACTAATTAGGGCAAGATTCTAATATACAATTCCCATTACTTCCTATTTTAAAACCTAATAAATATCTTTTTTTGATAGAAAATAAAGAAAAACAGAATGGAGGAATACTATTGTGAAAAATAGTCAGGATGCGTTTACAACAATTGTGGGGACTAATATTAATGAAGTAAAAAGCCAAAATGAGAAATCTGGAATGTCATATAATGAAGTAAAAGAATGGCTGGCGAAAACATCAGGCGGACTTGGTACCGCAATTTATAGTGATACTGATGTTAAAAACGTGAAAAAATAAAAAAGTTGTCTAATTTTTTCGAATTCCTTATTGACTCCACGCTAATTCTAGGTAAGGATAGTAGTATATTTTATTTTTTTGTTGGAGGCTATTATGAAATACATTAGTACACGTGGCAATGTAAATGAAATTGGTTTTATTGATACAGTCTTAATGGGACTTGCAACTGATGGTGGGCTTCTAGTTCCAGAACAAATCCCGCAAATTCCAGCACGAAAGCTTAAGGATATGTCCCAACTCTCTTATCAGGAATTAGCATATGAAATCACTTCCTATTATGTTGATGGGGAAATTCCAGAAAATGAACTTAAAGAGTTAATTAATAAAAGCTATGGAACGTTCCGTCATCCAGAGGTGACTCCTGTTCAAAAGATAAATGATAACATGTATGTGCTTGAACTATTCCATGGTCCAACTTTTGCTTTTAAGGATGTGGCACTACAATTTTTAGGAAACCTATACTCCTATATTGCTAAGAAAACAGGTGTAACAATCAATATTCTTGGTGCTACTTCAGGGGATACAGGCGCCTCTGCAATCGAAGGAGTAAGAGGAAAAGAAGGAATTCGCATTTGTATTTTGCATCCTCATGGAAAGGTTAGTAAGGTTCAAGAGCTGCAAATGACAACTGTTAATGATCCAACTGTTTTAAATTTAGCGATTGAAGGAACGTTTGACGATGGTCAAAGAATTATCAAGGAAATTTTCGCTGATTTAGAATTTAAAAATAAATATCATTTACGTGCAATTAATTCTATTAACTTTGCCCGTATCTTAGCGCAAACGGTTTACTATTTCTATGCGTATTTCCAAGTGGCAAAAGATAAAGACATTAAGAGTTTAAACTTCAGTGTGCCAACTGGAAACTTCGGTGATATTTTTGCCGGTTATTTAGCGAAGAGAATGGGTCTTCCAATAGGTAAGCTTATAGTAGCTACAAATGAGAACAATATATTAGAACGTTTTATCAATGATGGAGTGTACCAGCCGGGTGAATTCCGCGGTACTTATAGCCCGTCAATGGATATTCAAGTAGCGAGTAACTTCGAGCGTTATCTATACTACTTGCTAGATGAAAACCCAAGTACTGTACGTGAGTTAATGGATCAATTCAAATCAGAAGGAAAAATTGTTGTGGGTGAAGAGTTGCTTCGACAAGTACAAGCTGATTTTGCAGCCCATGGCGTCAAAAACGAAGAATGTCTGCAAACAATTAAAAACTATTATACCGATACAAATTACTTACTTGATCCGCATACGTCTTGTGGGGTTGCTGCTTATGAAAAATCAAGTGCACCTGATGAAGTATGTGTAACACTATCAACTGCTCATCCGGCTAAATTTAATGAAGCAATAGAATTATGTAATATAGAGCAGACATATCCAGAACAAATTCAGCAATTATTTGATAAACCACAATACTTAGAAGTTGTTAAGGCTGAAAATGATGTGATTGCTCGTCGATTAGAGAAGCTTTTTAGTTCTGTTCAATAAAAATCTATAAGATTATTGACAACAGGGTGCCCTTTTAGTTATTTTGGGCACCTTCTTCCTTATTAATTTCAGGTAATAACCTTCTTCCATATATTACTAATAATGTCGCCTCTGCTCAGAACACCAATGACTCGGCCAGCCCCATTAACTACCGGAAGTTTTTTATAATTATGTATAGATAACAAGCGCATTGTCATTTCAAACTCATCATCGGGTGATACGGTGAGGATATTTCTTTTTGTCATGATTACTTTGACAGATGTATCCAACTTTTCATGTAATACTTTTTCTAATTCTCCATCTTCAATGATGTAAATAAGTTCTGCAAATCCAAGACGCTTCGGAGATAGGTAGCGCAACACATCTCCATCTGATACCATTCCAACTAGATGCCCCTTATCATCAACAACAGGTACACCGCCGATTCGATTAGAATTGAGGATATTTAGCAATTCCTTGATCGTATTCGAAGGTTTTACCGTAAAAACTTTTGTAATCATGAAGTCTCTTACTTTCATTATAACTCCCTCTTTTGATACTGGATTCGCATACATTTTTGTGTACCCATATCTTAACATAAACACTGCTTTACTTGTAATTTGAAAAAAGAACATACAAGAGGAGCTTGTATGTTCTTCTAATTAAGCATTATGGTATTTATACAACCAAAGAATACCAGATTTAATAAAGCGAGCAAATCTTCCTGTAACAGGACGTTCTGCTACTAAACCAAATCCATGTTTTTTTCCTAAAGATCCAAGAATTCCTTTTAGTTTGATCGTTGGCATTGATTCTGGTAATTCCTCATTGTTCCAGCGCTTTAATAAGATCTCAACGATTTGTTCAGCCTGACCTTCTGCCAATTGCGCGCTTGGTGCATGGGGTAGACTTGCACAGTCGCCCACTACATACACATGTTCATTATTTGGAATATTGTGGTGAGGTGTTATCACTATACGGCCATTACTATCCTTTTCCACTGGCATTTCCCTAACAACAATATTAGGTTGAACACCGGCAGTCCAGACAATGGCATCACTATTAATAGCTTTATCATGATTGTAAAGTAAACTTGGTTCAACTTTAGTTATATTGGATTCACTTACGATTTCAACACCATTTGTATCGAACCACTCTTCAACATATTTACTTAAACGAACGGGATATGAAGATAAAATATGTTTACCACGATCGAATAATTTAATTTTCAAATCAGGACGGCTTTCGCGAAGTTCACTAGCCAACTCAACACCGCTTAATCCTGCACCAACAATACTGACAGTCGAACCTGGGGGTAAATCATTCAATACCTTATATGTTTCACGAGATTTTTCAATCGATTGGATGCTGTAGGTGTACTCCGCCGCTCCTGGTACATTATGGTAGTTGTCTTCACAGCCCAATCCAATAATTAAATCATCATAATGAACGGGCTCCATGTCTTTTAAAAGCACCTTTTTGTCATTTAGGTCAAAACCACTTACTTCACCGAACGTAATTTCCAACCCTGGGTGTTCAGGAAAAGCGACACGTACATCTTGATCTGAAATAGTGCCAGCTGCTAGAGCATAATATTCCGTTTTCAAGCAATGATAAGGATTTCGATCAATTAGTGTAATTTTAACATCGTCTGGAAGTTGATTGGGCAAAAAACGGGCAAGTATTCTCATACCACCGTAACCGCCACCAACAACTACGAGATTTTTCATTTTTAAGTCCCCTTCATAGATATTTTTTATATTTGTATGTTTCTTTAATACCAAGGAAAGTATAACGAAATTGTGTCTAAATAACAACAAATCTGTCACAAATATAAAAAAGAGGATACATTTCCAGTATCAGAAATTATTGTTAAAATTAAAGTAAACAGAATAGAGGAGGAATCCTTGTTGACTTTAGACAAAACCACTTTCTTAAACGAATATCATTTTACTGAAGATTACTTAAATCAATATAGTATTGATTGGGACAACCTAATGGTTATTTACAATGATTATCTAAATCTTAAACCCCAGTTAGAAACACAAGCTAACTATATTGCTGATGTTTTTCGAAAACATAAAAATGTTCATACGGTTAAATCGAGAGTAAAAGAACCGGAACACTTAGTAGCGAAATTAATAAGGAAAACTTCTGACAGGCAAGAGATTTATGGAAAGGAATTCCAATTTTCGGTAGACAATTACAGAAAAGAAATAACAGATTTGATTGGTGTACGTGTCATCCATATATTTAAAGAGGACTGGGTAAGCATACATAATTTTATTAAAGAAACTTGGGACACTATTGAAATAGTTGCAAATATAAGAGATGGTGATAATAAAGAACCATATGAAAATTTGGGATTATCGATTAAGTCAAGAGAGTCAGGTTATCGCTCCGTTCATTATTTAGTTAATTTTACCCCAACACGTCAAAATGTAATTGCAGAAATACAAGTAAGGACCATTTTCGAGGAAGGGTATGGTGAAATTGATCATCAATTAAGATATCCAAGTAATAATATACCGAACGTGTTAGCATTAAATCTCTTAGTGCTTAACCGTCTCGCAGGTAGTGCAGACGAATTATCATCCGTTGTTAAATTACTTAATGATAGTTGGAATGAAATGGGGCATGAATATAAAGCGATTATTGAGAAAAAAGATATGGAATTAAAAAAATTAAAATCAAAAATAGAAAAACTTGAGATAGACGAATTAGAAAAAAGGTCACTCGTTTCAGATATAAGTAATATTCTTGTTCAAGAGCTATCTGATGATATATTGAGTTTTTCAGACAAACTTAAAGATATTACTGGATAAACATCTCCAATGGGGATGTTTTTTGTTTTTCTTAAAAAAACCAAAACTAGATTAATAGTTTTGGAATATTCATCGGTCTTGGACATAAAATCAAAACTAAACAACAAAAATTCAAAACAAACATACAAAAATATGTTGTTTTATTTGGATATTAAAAAGGATCATAACAATACTACATCACATTGTTAGGGGGTTGATCGTTTTAAATTGTAGAACAACACTGATTACTCAATGGATTGCAGGTGAATTTGATGTCAGTTTCTTTTGAGGAACGAAAAAAGGTCATTATCAATATTCTTTCGAAACAAGATCGTGTTAGAATTCCTGAGCTTGTTGATGTACTTGGTGTTTCAGGGGAAACCATACGACGTGATCTTGACAGAATGGAAAAGGAAAATCTTCTTAAAAAAGTCCATGGTGGCGCTGTAAGGGAAAAAGGAGTTTTTGAGCTTCCGTATGATCAAAAATCCATGGTTAATGCAGAAGAGAAGTATGCCATTTGTAAAGCGGCAGCAGAAATAGTCGAGGATGGAGACATCATTATGATAGGCCATGGTACAACCGCATCGCACATGGTTCATTATTTGAAGGATAAAAAGGGTGTTATGATCGTTACTCCTTCCGTCCCGATATTACTTATGTGCTTGGATGGTCATTTTGAAGGAAGAGTTATTTTTACAGGTGGAGAGTTGGATAAAGAGCAAAAGTTAACAGCGGGACCTATAGCTGAAAACATGCTGGGTGAATTAAAGGTGAATAAAGCTTTTATCGCTGCCGGAGGAATCTCTGTTGCCGGAGGAATTACTGATTATGATATAAACGGAGCAAATCTTTCACGAAAAATGATGGAGCGGGCTGATAATGTCGTTATCCTAGCTGATCATTCTAAGTTCGGAAAAGCAACATTTGCTCACATTGCCTCACTCCCAGAAATTTCAACGGTTATTACCGACAGGAAGCTGTCAAATGAATGGAAAAAGAGATTGGAATCATTTGATATTAAAACAGTGATGGCATAAACGCCATATTTAACTAGTTAATAAAGGGGATAGAGACATGATCAAATTGGACATGGGAAAAGAGGAAGTTCTCCAAAAATCGATTGATTGGTGGAATCCCGGGAAAACACGTCAATGGCAAGAGGATGGCATTGATTTCGTGATGGGAAAACGCGAAGGGTACTATATTTACGATATGCATGGAAAGAGACTCATGGACCTGCACTTAAACGGGGGTACGTTTAACCTTGGTCATCGAAATCAAGAAGTAATCCAAGCTTTAAAGGATGCGACCGACGAGTTTGATATCGGGAATCATCACTTTCCTTCCATAGGACGCGCTAGACTTGCTGAAGTTCTAGCTCAATCAACACCTAAAAGCGTTCGTTATACTATTTTTGGTTGCGGAGGAAGTGAAGCAATTGACGCAGCTATTAAATGTGCACGTTATGCGACAAAACGTAAGAAGGTCGTTTCCATTCAAAATGGCTACCATGGTCACAGCGGATTAGCTGTCTCATTAGGACATATTCGTTATTCAGGTCCGTTTTTAAGCCAAGGGGAACCCGGTTTATTTAAACAAGTTCCATTCAATGATCTAGCTGCGATGGAAAATGCCCTTTATGAAGAAGATGTAGCCTGTGTCGTAATAGAAACGGTTCCAGCTACATATGGATTTCCGCTGCCGGAAGAAGGTTACTTAAAAAAGGTAAAGGAACTTTGCGAAAGATATGGCACTCTTTATGTGGCCGATGAAGTACAGACAGGTCTAATGAGGAGCGGAAAGATGTGGGGTATCGAACATTATGGTGTAGATCCGGATATTCTTGTTACAGCCAAGGGCTTAAGCGGTGGAATTTATCCAATCACAGCGACAGTTGTCAGTGAACGTGCAGCCGGTTGGATGAACGAGGATGGGCTCGCACATATCTCAACATTTGGCGGAGCCGAAATTGGTTGCGTTGTTGGCGAAAAGGTGCTGGAGATTTGTCAGCGACCTGAGGTAGTGAAGAATGTCGAGTATGTTTCCCGTTATTTAAGAACAGGACTGGAGCGGATTAGACAAAACTACTCCGATTATTTTGTAGGTATCCGTCAGCTTGGAGTCATTATGAGCTTAGAATTTAGAGAAAAAGATGCTGCCAAAGATGTTATGCGTGCTTTTTATAATAATGGTGTTTGGGCCATTTATTCAATGCTTGATACGAAAGTTCTTCAATTTAAGCCAGGTTTGCTATTAGATAAAGCCTATTGCGACGAATTGTTGGAGCGTTGTGAAAAAGGTATTAGAGAAGCTGCAAGGAAAAGATAATAAATTTTTCATAAAAGGGAGGGGTTTTCCGATGGAACAATCAAAGTTTCAATCTGTTGAAGATTTATTAAAGCATTTTAATTATATCAGCCAACGTGCCAAACTTTTATATCCTGATCATGAAAACTTAACAGTCGAGCTTCTCGATTATTCCGAAAATGCTACGTATCTAGTAGAAAACGGTAAAACGAAAGAAAAATCGATTTTACGAGTATGTCGTCCGAATTATCATACGAAGGAACAGATAGAAGTAGAAATTGAATGGATTCTTGACATAGCGAAAAATTCGAAGGTTGAGGTTGCGTTACCTATTGCCGGAAGCGATGGGGAATATGTTCAGACAATTACCAGCGAATTTGATAACCAAGATTATTATTGCACAATGTACACCTTTCTAGAAGGGAAAGAACCTAAACCAAGTGATGAAGATTTATTAATTCGAGATTTCGAGACCTTAGGCGAAGTTACAGCACATCTTCATAAACATGCGAAGTCATGGGAAAGAGTTAAAGATCTTGACCGGGAAAGTTGGAATTATGAAACGATTCTTGGTGAGAATCCGAAGTGGGGGAAATGGGAGAATGGTAAAGGGATCACACCTGAGCGCAAAGAACTTTTTCAAAAAGTTTCAAGCGTAATCAAGAAAAGATTAGAGAAATTTGGAAAATCAAAAGACCGTTATGGACTAATCCATGCCGATTTACGATTGGCAAATTTACTCGTACACAACGATAAAATTAGGGTCATCGACTTTGATGATTGTGCATTTGGTTGGTACTTATTTGATATTGCCTCTGCACTTAGCTTCATCGAACACGAACCCTATGTCCCTAAGCTAGTAAAAGCGTGGTTGAAAGGATATCGGAAGGTTCATCCACTTTCGATTGAAGAAGAGCAAGAAATTCCTACTTTTATACTGTTGCGGCGTTTAATGCTCATTTCTTGGATAGGCAGCCGAGATAATGAGTTGACTAAACAAATGGGTGTTACTTATACAGAACAGACAGATCAGTTAGCTAAGAATTATTTGGAAGCGTTTTCTGATTAGCTCTGAGTTGGTAGATTTATAGAGAGATAGTTATGTGAATCAATAAAACATTTAAAAAGGAGGCATACCAAATGGAAGAAACAAAGAATTTAGAGTTAAAGAAAACGCTTACACCATTTCATTTATGGGTAATTGGGGTGGGGATCGTAATCTCAGGAAATTACTTTGGCTGGAACTTTGGCTTAGCCGAATCAGGCTATGTAGGCATGTTAATTGCCGTTGCAGTCATGGGGATTATGTACTGGTTTATGTGTTTAGGGATTTCTGAATTATCGACAGCCCTTCCGCATGCCGGAGGTCCCTATTCCTTTGCTAGAAGAGCTATGGGCCCCTTGGCAGGCTACCTAACCGGAATTGGTGTAATCCTAGAGTACCTTATTGCGGCTCCAGTTGTAGCCATTGGGATTGGAGGCTATATTAATTTCTTGTTTCCAACCGTAAATACGATTATTGCTGCAGCTTTCATGTATGTTTTATTCATGATTATTCATATTATCGGTATTAAGGAATATGCAACACTTGAAGCAATCTTTGTCTTCATTGCTTTATCCTTGCTTGTTTTAATGTATTTTGTCGGCTTTCCTGAAATTAAGATCGAAAAACTTTTCGGTTCAGGTGAGGCATTAATTCCGAATGGATTTAAAGGAATTTGGGCAGCACTTCCATATGCAATGTGGCTCTTCTTAGCTATTGAAATGCTGCCAATGCTATCCGAGGAAACGAGGAATCCTAAAAAGGATATGCCTAAAGGGATTATTTCCGGAATTACAACATTGATGATTCTCTCCGTATTAACAACTACTGTTGCCATTGGTCTTGGTGGAATTGAGTATATGAGTACAGCTACTGACCCACTTCCAGCCGCCCTTGCAGCAGCCTTTGGAAACACATATTGGTTAGCTCAAATCCTTGCCTCGGTAGGACTTGTAGGTTTGATTGCAAGCTTTTCCGGCGTTATGCTGGCTTATTCACGACAAATCTTTGCCCTATCTAGAGCAGGATATTTACCACCCATTCTAGCCTCATTGCACAAAACAAGAAGAACACCATATTTAGCAATTATTTTACCTGGAATTGTTGGTTTAGTTTTAGTGATGTTATTCAATCCAGATGATTTAATTTTGATTTCAACATTTGGTGCTCTGGTTTCCTACATTTCTATGAATCTGTCAGTATTAATTCTAAGGAAAAAGGAACCGAATCTACCACGTGCATACAAAACACCGTTATTTCCAATCACACCAATCGTTTCATTAGTGCTCGCTGTAATTTCCATTTTCGCTAGTGTTTTTGCAAACATTACCTTCTTCATGATCAGTATTGGTGTTTTTGTTGTAGCGATTATTTATTACTACGCCTGGGCTCGTTACCGAATCAACACGGATGCACCTGAAGAACGCATGGGTGATGAGACTGCCGCGGCCACTGAAAAATAAGCATTATAGGAGGGGGAAAATGGATAAGGAATTAGTGGAAAAAATTACGAGACTTGTCCTTGAACGGATGAGTTTAGTAGAGAATCCTACTAAAGGATCACTTAGTGATGATGAAATTGAAGAGTGGAATTCATTTCATGTTGCAGGCAATGTGAAAATAACCCACGAAGAGAATCTTCAATACCTAGTGCCGTTGTCTGAAAGGGAAGTTGCCGACTGGAGCAGCTTTACCCTAATGAATTCGGGTAGTGGCGTATTTGAAAACGGGAATGATGAACACACGTACACAAACAAAGTGAAGTTTACTAGGTATTCTTAAAAAAAATAATTATTTAAAACCAATTAGAAGGAGGAATTTATAATGTCAACATCTTTAAATGGAGCACTTGGAATGATCGAAACTAAAGGTCTAGTAGGTTCAATTGAAGCAGCAGATGCGATGGTAAAGGCTGCAAATGTAAATATTGTCGGCAAAGTTCATGTCGGGGGAGGTATAGTAACCGTCCTAGTAACAGGAGACGTGGGTGCTGTTAAAGCTGCAACGGAAGCCGGAAGTGCGGCAGCACAACGAGTTGGAGAACTGCTTTCTGTCCATGTTATCCCACGTCCTCACAATGAACTGATCGCTATTTTACCAAAAATAGGTGAATAAATAACGGTCTTCGAGGTGTTTTTTAAATGAAAAAGGTGGATATAGATCGTTTAGTCGATGAAATTGTAAAGGAGATTACAACCCTGGGAAAAATGGAAGAAAGCAAAAATGAAACTCTTGTTCCAATTGGTGTTTCCAGTCGGCACTGTCATTTAACGGTTGAGGATTTTGCTGTTCTTTTTGGAAAAGATTCCTCTCTTACAAAAAAAGTGGATTTAATGCAGCCTGGTCATTATGCTGCTAATGAAACGGTCACGCTAGCGGGACCAAAAGGCTGTATTCAAAACGTAAGGATACTAGGTCCATTAAGGAAGAATACGCAAGTTGAAGTCAGTATCTCTGATGCAATAAAACTGGGTTTACAGCCGCCAATTCGGGAGTCTGGTAAGATCATAGGCTCCTCGCCTGTTACAATAATCGGTCCGAAAGGAAGTATTTATTTAGAAGAAGGGCTTATTATTGCCCAGGCCCATATTCATATGTCTCTTGAAGATGCTGAGTATTTTAACGTGAAGGATGGAGACTATGTCCGCATTAAAATGAAGAACGAAAGTCGACCAATATCCTTTGAGAAAGTAAAAGTGCGTGTAGCATCAGGCTTTGTTCTAGAAATGCATATTGATACGGACGAGGCGAATGCTGCAAATGTGAAATCAGGTGCGCATGGGAAACTCATTAAACCGGGTGATCCGGAATGATTGATCCTAAGGTTATCGAAAGTATAGTTAAGCAGGTTATAACTAAACTTGAAACAGAAGGTAATAATGCCAAGCCTAATCTCCTTGTCATCACTCACCCGAGACCGGATATAGAACAGGAGATAAGTCTCTTAAAACAAGATTGGAATATTGTCTTGGCTAAACAGGTTGAAAGTGATTTATTTTCCAGTATTGATCAAGCAGTGTTTTTAAATATTGATCAGGACACACTCGTAAGAGCTGCCCTCGGCCTAACCGATAGCCCGAACAGCAAGCTGTTTGTACAATTAATCATGAATGAAATCCCGATAACGTTTGTACCTGATGCTTCGTTACGTCAGCTGTTGCAAATAGATGAAAAAAATCATTACTATTCCTTCTATATTAAGAAGCTTCGCGGCTATAAAGAGACGCTTGGAAAATTTGGAGTAACCTTTAAATCGCTAGAGGAGTTGAAGATGCACAATCGTGCATCGATTAACAAATTAAATGAAAAAGGTAAGCTATCCAAAACCCTTATTTCACTGGAAGAGATTATGAATTTCTCTGGAAATCACATTGTTATTCAACCAGGAACAATCATTACTCCTCTTGCAAAAGATAAAGCAAGGGAACTTGGCATTCAGATTTCTTTTTCCTAAAATTTAGGGAGGCTTTGAATTATGGTTATAGGAACCGTGTTAGGAAGCATTTGGGCAACAAGAAAAGAGGATGGGTTAACAGGGGTAAAACTGCTGAAGGTCAAATTAGATTATGTTGAGCCAGATGGTACCTGTATGGATTCTATTCTTGTGGCTGCTGATCGGATTGGTGCAGGAACAGGAGATAAAGTGATTGTAACGAGAGGAACACCGGCATCAAAATTTAATGATCAGCCGGTTCCTATCGACGCACTAATTATCGGAATTATTGATCCGGAAGAATAGGAAAGGATGGAATCAATGGGAAAAGCTGTTGGGATGATCGAGACTTTGGGAATTGCTACTACAATTGAGGCAACAGACATGATGCTCAAAATGGCTGATATAGTTGTATTTCAGCAAAACAAAACAGATCCAGCTCTTGTAACAACATTTATCACGGGTGATGTTGGTGCAGTATATGCTGCGATTGAAGCTGGTAAACAGGTAGCAGAACGTACAGGTGCCCTCATCGCCTATTCGGTCATTCCAGCAGCTGATGTTCAGACATTGGATAAATTGATTCGATAACACTGTATAATCGAAGATTACCTTTCACAAAAATAGTGAAAGTTTTGAGTGAAAGCAGGTGGCGATGTTGGTGGAAGAAAAAAAGCGTTTTATTCAGGAATTTGTCCCCGGAAAGCAAGTAACACTAAGTCACTTGATAGCCAATCCAGATCCAGACCTATATGAGAAGTTGGGATTAGAGAAAACAGGAGCTTTAGGAATTTTAACCCTTACCCCAAGTGAAACAGTTATCATCGCAGCCGATTACGCTACTAAAGCAGCAAGTGTAAAAATTGGATTTCTTGATAGATTTACAGGAAGCCTTGTTTTAACAGGGAGCGTATCAGAAGTGGAAACAGCTCTTACTGAAGTAAATCGTTTTCTTGAACAGTCTCTAAACTATACACCTGCATCAGTAACAAAATCATAAATGGTCCTGAGGTGTGTTGGAATGAAAAACCGTGCGATGTTAATTGGAGCCATCCGATCAGGGAAAACGACATTAACGCTGGCTTTATTAGGAAAGAACATTCAACCCCAAAAAACACAAAGCCTACTATACTATGACTGGATTGTCGACACACCAGGTGAATACACAGAAAATCCGTTGTTTTACAAAAATATTATGGCAACAGCACTTGAGGTTACACATATTTTGTTTATTCAGGATGCTACGAAAAAAAACTCTATTTTTCCACCTGGTTTTAGTACCGGTATGAACAAATTAATTATTGGAGTCATAACAAAATGTGATCACGAGAATGCTGATATAGATCGGGCGTTCGAGCATTTGAAAAAAGCTATTAAAACAGGCCCTATTGTGCTAACCTCTGCCATTACAAAGATGGGTATTCACGAAGTGAAAGAACTTATTTTTCAATGTGTAAGTATCACAGAAATGAGAGATTTTACAAAAAATTCGCACCATAAAAATGTGCTTTTCTTTCATAATTAGTTGCCTAGTCCACAATGGAGTTAATGAATATTTGTTCAAAAAAATTGCATCCAAAGCTCATTCAGCTTTTTACTATTAGGAGGATAAACAATGGGCTTTTTCTATAAAGATGAACACATAATTAGTGTTGGCATAGATATCGGAACAAGCACAACAAAAATGGTGATTAGCCGCTTTATCTTGAAAAATACTGCCGGATTGACCCGTGTTCCTACTATTGAAATAGTAGATAAGGAAATTGTTTACCAGAGTCCCATTTTTCGAACTCCTGTAAAATCTTCCTCGGAAATTGATATGGAAAAAATAGAAAAATTAATTATGTCTCAGTACAAAGCGGCTGCTATTGTTCCAGAGGATGTACAAACCGGAGCGGTTATTATTACGGGTGAGACTGCAACAAAATCCAATGCTGAAGAAGTCATCCACCATCTTTCTAGTCAGGGAGGAGATTTCCTAGTTGCTACCGCTGGACCTGACCTTGAGGGCATGATTGCAGCAAAGGGTTCAGGCCTATTCGATGCATCAAAAGAATCTAATAAAGTATTTGCGAATATCGATATTGGCGGAGGTACTGCAAATATTGCAGTCTATCAATATGGAAATCTGCTGGGTACTTGTACGTTACATATCGGTGGAAAACTCATTGAGTTTGAAAATGGAGTTGTACACTATATATCTGATAAAGTGAAAAATTCTTGTAGGCAGATTGGAACTATCATAAAAAAGAGCGGCTATTTGCAGCAACGTGATTTGAAAAAATTCACGGATCATTTAGCTACTGTACTTGCAAGGACTTTAAAAAATCAACTATTAGATGAAGACCATCCATTTTTGCTCGGCCATCCACCTAATTGGACAAAAAAGATAGATGTAATCACCTTTTCTGGTGGTGTAGCCGAATGTATGTATCAATATGAAAAAAATACTGGTAATGGTGCCCGCTACAACGATATTGGGATGACTTTGGCGGAGTCCCTGTTGGAAAACAGCTTGTTATCGGAATTTGAGTGGCGGAAACCAAATGTAACCGTCCGTGCAACTGTAATTGGTGCTGGTACCCAAACTACAGAGATAAGCGGAGCAACGATTCAAGTGGAATCCTCATTGCTTCCAATAAAAAATTTACCTGTTCATCGACTTGAATTTAGTAATAATATCGCTGATACATTACCATTTTTATCAAATGCAATCAAAGAGGGGGTGAAATTATATGACCCATTTCATGAAGGTCAAAATTTTGCACTCTATTTATCCAATATACCGCTTTTAAGCTTTCGAGAAATTCATCAGCTCATTGATATCCTTATTGAAGGGAATGAGTATAAAGGCGACCCTGCACAGCCATTGGTACTTGCACTTGAAAGAGATCTTGCAAAGGCCATTGGGCAATCGCTACGAATTAAGTACCCAAACCAAAAGTGCATTTGTATTGATCAAATTAAAGTTGAACATGGCGATTATCTTGATATTGGGAAGGAACTGCAGTCTGGGGCTGTTCCTGTAGTGATTAAAACTTTAGCATTCTAGTATCTAAAAGTTCTTGTATGGAAGGTGTAGATTATGAAGTTACGTACAAACTATTTGGGCGAAGTTTATTCCTTTTCCGATTTAAAAGACCTTTTTGCGAAAGCTAATGAAGAAAAATCGGGTGATCGATTAGCTGGTATTGCCGCTGAAACTGTACAGGAACGGATCGCAGCCAAGGAGGTTTTAAGCACTTTAACCCTTGTAGATTTAAGAAATCATCCGTTAATTTCCCCTGAAGAAGATGAAGTTTCTCGATTGATTGAGAATTCAGTGAACGAAAGAATATATGGCTCCATTAAGAATTGGTCCCTTGCCGAGTTACGAGAATATATCCTTTCAAATCATACAACAGGTGAAGATTTAGAAAGAATTAGTAATGGATTAACAAGTGAAATGATAGCTGCTGTTGCAAAATTGATGTCTAATATGGACTTGGTCTATGCCGCTAATAAAATTGAGGTTTTAACAAAATGCAATATTACGATTGGACAAAAAGGCACACTCTCATCAAGATTACAACCAAACCACCCGACAGACAATGTCGATGGAATAATGGCTGCCCTTAAGGAAGGTCTCTCCTATGGAGTCGGAGATGCCGTCATTGGGATTAATCCGGTAGATGATTCGGTAGAAAGCGTGAAAAGATTATTGCATGCTACTCATGACTTCATTCGTGACTGGAAGGTACCAACGCAAAACTGTGTATTGGCGCATGTAACAACGCAAATGAAAGCGATGCGGCAAGGTGCCCCTGCTGATATGATTTTTCAAAGTATTGCCGGAACGGAGAAGGCCAATCGCTCTTTTGGAATCACGGCAGAGCTTTTACAGGAAGCGAATGAATTGGCACGAAAGGAAGGAACAGGAACTGGTCCACAGCTCCTTTATTTTGAAACTGGTCAGGGGTCAGAGTTATCCGCAGAAGCTCATCACGGTATCGATCAAATGACCTTAGAAGCCAGAAACTATGGATTCGCAAAATGCTATAATCCCTTTATTGTGAATACGGTCGTTGGATTTATTGGCCCAGAATATTTGTATAACAATAAACAAATTATTAGAGCAGGGCTTGAAGATCATTTTATGGGAAAAATGCATTTGCTGCCGATGGGCGTTGATATTTGTTATACAAACCATGCAAAAGCTGATCAAAATGATATAGAGGATTTAGGTGTTCTATTAACTGCCGCAGGTGTAAATTTCGTCATTGCAACTCCGATGGGTGATGATTGTATGTTGAACTACCAATCGCTAAGCTATCATGATATCGCTACATTGAGACAAACCATGAATAAGGGTGTTGCCCCGGAATTTAAAAATTGGCTGTTGGGAATGGGTATCATCACGAAGGAAGGATGGTTAACTGAAATAGCCGGAGACCCAACTATTTTCAATAGGTAAGGGGGTGAAAGAATGGATGAACAATTGATAGAAGAGATAACGAGAGTCATAGTTGCTAAACTTTCCGAGCAAGAGGGACTGCAGGGTGAACAGTCGGGCTTGGATACGAATGAAAAATTGACACAAAAGCTGGATGAAGATGAAACTGATTCAGTTCAATTGCATGAGATGAAAAAGAAAACTCCGG